>NZ_JBNHHB010000009.1:0-120762 GCF_059091905.1 Arthrobacter sp. Dra40 | reverse complement strand
GCTGCGGCTCGTTCTCCAGCGATTCCACCCGCGTGGCCGGGATCTGTGCGTCGTGGAAGAGTTCGGCCATGCGCGAGGCGGGGCCGGGACCTTCGGTGGCCACCACCACGCGCCATTGGTCGCGCACGCGGGAACCGATGAACTCCATCATCTCGGCCACGTCGCCCTGATAGCCCCTGGGTTCCCGGGCCGCGATGGTCAACGTGTCGATGTCCAGCACGGTTTCGTCGTCGGGGTTGAACGACGTGATAAACCACCAGGACACCTGATGCTCTCCGGCCGCCGCGCGCGTGTCGGCCAGGGAACGGAAGCCGGCCTGCTCCAGATCCCCTTGCAGCGCCAGGTCCAGCGGCGCGTTCCCGCCCTCGGAGGCCGTGGCCCAGGCGGCGGCCAGAAACTCGTCGTTCGTGGTCTCCAGGTCGTGGGCCCGGGTGCGCACCTTTTCCGGCTCAATAACGACGGCGATGGATCCGGGCGGCAGCTCCCCGACAAACGGCACCATGGCGTCCACCAGCACCGGCGACAGCGATTCCATGCCTTCGACCGCAATGCCTCCGGCGATCTTCTCCAGCATGTCCGCCGCGGCGGGCATCTGGTCCTTGAGCTTTGCCGCACGGCTCATCACCGCCGGGGTGATCAGCAGCTCCCGGCACGGCGGGGCGTACAGCCGGGTGGGGTGCTTGACGTGCTCGCCGGCCAACGACCGCTGGTCCGCCACCGCGAACCAGCGCATCGATTCGACCTCGTCGCCGAAGAATTCGATCCGCACCGGGTGGTCATCGGTGGGCGAAAAGACATCCAGAATCCCGCCGCGCACGGCAAACTCGCCGCGCCGGCTGACCATGTCCACGCGGGCGTAGGCGGCTTCGGACAACCTGCGGACCACGTCGGTGAAGGCGACCTCGTCGCCGACCGCCAGCGCAACCGGCTGCAACTCGCCCAGCCCCTGGACCAGCGGCTGAAGTACCGCACGCACCGGCGCGATGACCACGCGCAGCGGCGACGCACCGTCGTCGTGCTTCAACCGGCGCAGCACCGAGAGCCGGCGCCCCACGGTGTCCGAGCGCGGCGACAGCCGCTCGTGCGGCAGCGTCTCCCAACTGGGGAACTCCTCGATGGATTCATCCGGCAGGTAGCTCCGCAGCGCCGCGGCCAGGTCTTCCGTCTCCCGCCCGGTTGCCGTCACTGCCAGCACAACACCACCGGTGGTCGACGAAGGCGCTCCAGCGCCGCGTGGAGACCCTCCGGCCTCCAGCCCCTGCACCATCTCTGCCAGCAACGCTGCCCGCAACCCGGGCGGTGCACCGATCTGCAGGTCCTCGCTGCGCTCTGCGACGGGCCGGGCCGACTGCAGCCGCACCTTGGCGAACGAATCGTCCTGGGCGAGGGCTGTGCGCAGTCCGTTCAGGCTCATTGTTTCCATCTTCTTCCGGTCGGGGCGCAACACGAATACCCTCCAGTTCGGCGGAACTGAGGGTCAGAAGTCCAACTTTACCGCGCACAGTAGGATGGATGTTGGCCCAATCAGTTCCGAGAATTCCGGGAGTCTTTATGGCGCTCAGCGCTTCCACCACCCTGCCCTACTCCGCAGCCAAGGTCACCGAAACCTTCACCGACGAAGCATTCCTGCGCCACATCAGCGAGTTGGTCGGCGGCTCCCTGGAGTCCGTGCAGCGCGACGGCGACGTGTCCGGCGCCTTCACCCTGACCGTGGTCCGCAAGGTTCCCAGCGCGCGGCTGCCGGCGATCGCCAAGAAGATGCTGGGCGACTCGCTCACCGTTACCCAGACGGAACGGTGGCAGGCGCCCGCAGCGGATGGCTCGCGCACTGCGGACGTGACCATGAAGGTGGCCGGCGCGCCGGTGGACGTCAACGCCGTCCAGCAGCTGGTTGCCGACGGGGGTTCCACCCGCGTGGACCTGACCGGCGACGTAAAATCCTCCATCCCGTTCCTGGGCGGGAAGATCGCCGCGGCCGCCGAACCCATGCTGGGCAAGGCCCTAAACATCCAGGCGCAGCAGGCCGAGGCCTGGCTGTCCGGCCGCTCCTAATCCGGGAGCCGCAGAAGTGAACATTCCAGCTGCCCTGGCCTGGGTACTGATCCTCGCCGGCGTGTGGGCTCTGCTTGTCTGGACGCCGCACCTTGTCCGCGTGTGGAAGGATCCCCGTTCCAAAGACGAGAAAGGCGCAACGACCCGCTACTTCAACATGGAGTTCATGAAGGCAACCACCTCCATGATCCTGGGCCTTGCCACCTTGGTGATCGGCGCCCGCGGGCTCTCCGGGTAAGCAACGAGGATACAAAGGGCCGGGCAGCACGATGCGCTGCCCGGCCCTTTGCCTAAACTGCGGTCAGTTCGCCGCCAGCAGGGCTTCCTCCAGCGCCACCCACGCCAGCATGGCGCATTTGACCCGGGCCGGGTAGCGGGAAACACCGGAGAGCGCGGCGGCGTCGCCGAGGATTTCTTCATCCGCCTCGATGCTGCCCCGGGAACGCATCAGTTCGCGGAAGTTGTCCACCACTTTCAGCAGCTCCTCCCGGTCCATGCCCTGCGCCAGGTCGCTCAGCACCGACGCGGAGGCCATCGAGATGGAGCAGCCCTGGCCGTCCCAGCTGATGGCGGAGAGGGTGATGGCCGCACCGTCGTCGTGCACGGCTGCCCGAAGCGTGATCTCGTCCCCGCAGGTGGGATTGAGCATGTGCGACTCGCCGGATTTATCGCCCGGCGGCGGATCGGCCAGCGGAGACCCGTTCCGTTTTTTGGCATGCTCCAGAATGATCTGCTGGTACAGCTGCTGCAGTTCCGCGCTCACGTCAGTTGGCTCCAAAGAACGGGCGGACCCCGGCGACGGCGTCAAGCAACGCGTCGACGTCGTCCGTGGTGTTGTACAGGTACGTGCTGGCCCGGGTGGTCGCCACCAGTCCGAGCCGCCGGTGCAGCGGCTGGGCGCAATGATGGCCCACGCGCACGGCAATGCCCTTGTCATCCAGGAACTGCCCCACATCGTGGGCATGCACGCCGTCCACATCGAACGCTGCCAGCCCGATCCGCTCCTCGCCGGCGGCGGGGCCGAGCACCCGGACACCATCGATGGCCTGCAGGCCGGCTACCAGCCGCTGCCCCAGCTCCGCTTCCCACGCGTGGATCCGGTCCATCCCCGTCTCCTGCAGATAGTCCACGGCCGCGGCCAGCGCCACCGCCTGCGAAATCCGCTGCGTCCCGGCTTCGAATCGCTGCGGAGACGGCAGATAGTCGGCCTTTTCCATGGTCACGGTGGTGATCATGGAGCCGCCGGTCAGGAACGGCGGCATCGCATTGAGCAGCTCCGCCTTCCCGTACAGCACGCCGATGCCGGTGGGACCGAGCATCTTATGCCCGGAGAAGGCGGCGAAGTCCACGTCCAGCGCCTTCACGTCCACGCCCATGTGCGGCACCGACTGGCACGCATCAAGCACGACGACGGCGCCCGCCTCCCGCGCCAGCCGCACCAGGGTGCCCACCGGGTTGATGGTCCCGAGCACGTTGGAGGCGTGCGTGAACGCAAACACCTTGGTGCGCGGGCCTATGATCTGTTCGGCCTCGTCGAGGCGCAGGGCACCGGCGTCGTCCACCGGGATGTAGCGCAAGGTGGCACCGGTGCGGATGGCGAGTTCCTGCCACGGAATCAGGTTGGCGTGGTGCTCCATCTCGGTGACCACCAACTCGTCGCCCGGTCCCAAGACGAATCGCGATGCTGCTTCCCCGCCGCGTCCGGCGCTGGCGTTGGCGTTGGAGAAGGCATACGCGACCAGATTGATGGCCTCGGTGGCGTTGGACGTCCAGACCACTTCGTCCATGCCGGCATTGATGAAGCCGGCGACGGTTTCGCGCGCGTTTTCGAAGGCATCCGTGGCCGAGACCGCCAGCGAGTGGGCGCCGCGGTGCACCGCAGCGTTGCGCTGTTCGTAAAACTCCTGCTCGGCCTCCAGCACGCACAGCGGGTTCTGCGAGGTAGCGCCGGAATCCAGATAGACCAGCGGCGAGCCGTTCACCTGCTGGTTCAGGATCGGGAAGTCGTTGCGGATGCGCCGGGCCTCGGCGTCGTCGATCATGCCGGCGGCATGTTTGAGCGTTGCGGGTGTGGATACCACAGACACCTTGGGGTGCTCCTTGGATCGATGGGTGGAACCGGTTGTCCCGCACGCGGCGCGTGCCTATAGCCGACAATACGCAAGACAAGTCTGCGCTAATCATCCCACTTCGCCGGGCGCCGGTCACGTGAGTCCTGCCTAACCCGGGGGCATCGACCGGCTCTGGGCGCCCGGATTTCCGGGGGTTCGGCGGCCGGAACCGCTCTCCGCGCCACTGGCCTGCCCTATACAAAGCCCCGCCGGCTCGTTAGAAACGAAGCTAAGCACCATCGTCTCGAACCGATCTGCAGGAGCCTCATGCCGATTCATCCCCAGCAACCCGACCGCGACGCGCTGCGCCAGGTCGCCGAAGAATCGTTCGGTTGGAACGTCCTCCGCGAGGGGCAACTGGACGCTATGGCCGCAGCGGCCCGCGGCGAGGACGTCCTGGCCGTGATGCCCTCGGGACATGGAAAGTCCGCCGTCTATCAGGTGCCGGCCGTCGCCTTGCCGGGCACCGCCGTCGTTATTTCTCCGCTGATTGCGCTGCAGTACGACCAGGTGGATGCCATCAACGAAGATCTGCGCGCCCGGCGGGCCTTCGCAATCAATTCGCAGCAGAGGACCTCGGCCGAACGCGCCGCGTGGGACGCCGCGGCCAGCGGCGAGGCGAAGTACCTGTTCCTGGCCCCGGAACAGCTGGCCCGTGAAGAAACCCTGCAGCGGCTGGCAGAGCTGGACATCTCTTTGTTCGTGGTGGACGAGGCGCACTGCATCTCTTCCTGGGGCCACGATTTCCGGCCCGATTATCTGACCCTCACTCCGGTGGTGAAGCGGCTGAAGCACCCGCCGGTGGTGGCCCTGACGGCAACCGCGTCGCCGCATACCCGAACGGAGATCATCGATCGCTTGGGGATGCAGGAACCCTTCGTCACGGTGCAGAGCTTCGACCGGCCGAACCTCAACCTCCGGGTGCTGCGGCACCACGAAGACCGCGGCAAGCGGCAAGCCGTGGTGGAGCAGGTGGCCGGATTGGGCGGACCGGGGCTGCTGTACACGGCGACCCGCAAGGACACGGAGCGCTACGCGGCCGAACTGGCCGAGCGCGGCCTGCGGACGGACGCCTATCACGCGGGGCGGCGGGCCGCCGACCGGGTGGCTATCCACGAACGGTTCCTCGATGGCGAGGTGGACGTGGTGGTGGCGACCTCCGCGTTCGGCATGGGCATCGATAAGCCTGACGTCAGGTTTGTGGTGCACGCGGACATCCCCGACTCGCTGGACAGCTACTACCAGGAGATCGGCCGTGCCGGTCGGGACGGTGAACCGGCGCAGGCGGTTTTGCACTATCGGTCCGAGGACCTGGGCCTGCAGCGTTTCTTCGCCGGCGGTGCCCCCGATCCGGACGAGCTCGCCGCCGTCTTCGGCGCTATCCGGGAGCACGGTCCACTCCGCCCGGCCGCGCTGCGCGAACAGACCGGCCTCTCGCAGCGGAAACAATCCCGTCTGCTCAACCTCCTGGAACACAGCGGCAGCATCGCCGTGAACCGCAACGGCTACCGGGCGGTCGGAGGGGCGGACCCCTCCTCGGCCGCGGACAAGGCACAGGCGGAAGCCGAATCGCGGCACCGGATCGACGAATCCCGGATCGAAATGGCCCGCGGCTACGCCGAGACGGACCATTGCCGCCGCGACTGGCTGCTGAACTACTTCGGCGAAGAGACCGACGGCTACTGCGGCAATTGCGACAACTGCGAGGCCGGGTCGGAGGCCGTGGCCGACGCCCGGGAAGCCGAGATGCCGGAGGGTTATGAGATCCAGCGGCCGGTGAAGCACCGTGAATGGGGACCGGGCATCGTGATGGGGACCCAGCCCGACCGGATCACGGTCCTGTTCGAGTCGGTCGGCTACAAGGACATCGCGCTGTCAGTTGTCCGGGAGGACGCTGGCTTGTTGGAGTCGGTGGAGGAGGAGTAACTGTGTGTCGCGGATGGCGAGCTTCAATCGGCTGTCATCTGGACCGTAGAGGCCTCGGTCATACCCGAGTCGAGTAGATAGATCGAGTATCGACCGAGATGACCGGCAAACCGCTAGGCATCATGCTCACCATCTGGGTCTATTTGGGGCACGGGTCAGTTCGGCGCCTGCGGTGCCAGCCGGTAACCGACGCCGCGGACGGTCTCCAGCCAGCGAGGCGAGCGCGGATCGTCCCCCAGCTTGCGGCGAAGGTTGCCTATGTGGACCTCGACGGCGCGCTCGTCAGCCGCACTGACAAAGACGCCGGTGTCATAGTGTTGGTCCCTCAGCTTGTGGACCAGGTCCGGCTTGGTCCGGACCACGCGCCCGCTTTGCATCAACTCGTACAGCAGATCGAACTCGGTCCGGGTAAGTTCCACGTCCCGGCCGCCGAGTTGCGCTGTGCGGGTCGCCTGATCCACCACCAGACCATTGTGCATGAGTGCGCCGAGTTCCCCTGCAGCAGACGCCGCCTGTGCCGCCTCCGCAGCCGAGGTCCCGGATTCCGCCGGCTTTGGCACACCGGCGGCATCGGCTCCGGGCTGGCGCGGACGGCGTAGCATGGCAGAAATCCGGGCTCGCAGTTCACGAGGCCGGAACGGCTTGGTCAGGTAGTCGTCTGCCCCGGCCTCTAGCGCCAGCAAAGTGTCCAGCTCTTCGGTACGTGCCGACAACATCACGATGTAGCCGTCGCTGAACTTGCGTACTTGCCGCGCTACTTCGAAGCCGTCAAAATCCGGCAGTCCCAAGTCCAACGTAATGATGTCCGGTTTGTAGCGCCGGACCGCTTCGACGCCGTCGGCACCGTTGGCGGCGGCATGGGTTGCGAACCCTGACTGCTGTAAAACCGATTTCAGAAGGCTGCGGACGTCCCTGTCATCCTCAATAATGACTGCCACACGTTGACTATTCACGCCGCCCCCCGACTTTGCCTGAACTGAACCGTAATGCTGCACCAATAGAGTTATAAGGCCGGAGTATACCCGCCGCGGTGCAGGCAATATTGGGGCTCATCCAAGGCGGCATTGCGGGGTCGGGGGCTTGCCTCAAAGGGGGCAAAGGTTCCGGGAAAGGACAAGGTACGAAATGCCCGCATCCTATAGGCGCTGGCTGGCCCGTAGTGCCATGGGAAAACGCCGCGCCGCATGAACTTTGGCCATCAGCCGCTGGTGGCCTCCGTTGCGATGGTGGCGGCCGCGGCTGTGTTCCATCCTGGGCGGCTAGCTGTATTGACCTGAGAGGTTGAGTACGCGGCTGGCCGGTGGCCGACCTTGAGTGAGGTGTGCCCGCGGTGGAAATTGTAGTCGTGGAGCCAGCCGGCAAAGGCGGCCAGGCGTTCAGCCTCTGACCGGTACGGTTTGGCGTAGGCCCATTCCTCCAGAAGGGTGCGGTTGTAACGTTCGACCTTTCCGTTGGTCTGCGGCCGGTAGGGGCGCGTTCGTTTGTGTTTGGTGCCGGGACCGAGAGCTGCGGCGAAGGCGTGGGAGCGGTAGCAGGAGCCGTTGTCGGTCAGCACGCGTTGAACTTCGATGCCGAGGCCATCGAACCAGGCCGTGGCACGTTCCCAGAAGGCGGCCGCGGTCTCCTTCCGCTCGTCCTCGAGGATTTCGGTGTAGGCCAGGCGCGAGTGGTCATCGACCGCGTTGTGCAGGTAGGCGTAGCCGGGACGCCGGTTGGCGTCGGTGCCGGTCTTGTTCCTGTTCCCGGTTGCCTTCCCGACCATCCGGTGCCCGCCGCCGTCGGGGATCCGCCCGAGCTTCTTGACGTCCACGTGCACCAGATCCCCGGGCGCGGCATGCTCGTAGCGGCGGATCACCCGCCCGGTGGCACGGTCCAGCCAGGCCAGCTTCGCCAGCCCGTAGCGGGAGAGCACCCGGTGCACGGTCGAGGGATGTATGCCCAGCAGGTATCCGATCCGGGCAGGGCCCCAGCGCCGGTTGATCCGCAGCGCGATGATCCGCCGCTCCCGGCGCTTCGGAGTCCTGCGCGGGCTGCGGGCCGGCCGGCTGGACCGGTCCTGCATTCCAACCTCGCCGTGTTCCCGATAGCGATTGGCCCAGCGTGAGGCCGTCGTGACGCAGACCTGGAACCGCTCCGCAGCACGGCGCAGCGGCCAGCCGTCGCCAGTAGGGACAGGGAACACAGCCCGCTACTTAGGACACGATTCGCGTGCGGATCACGGATGCTGGCCTAGCGGCGCCTAGGCTGAAGAACAGGGAGCAGGAAATTCGCTTCCATTGTTTTCCGATGACGCACGGTCATCCACCAAGCCTCCCGCGCTACCCCCTGCACAGTAAACAACCTCGCCATCTGGGCTCATGCCCACCGATCGGCGAAGAGTGACATCGTCGACCAAGCCGCAGCACATTCAGCGGCCAACGAGGGTACGCATTCGAAAATGCATTCCGTTCGCGTTGACCCTGTCCGCAAGCCCCTCGCGACTGCCGATGTCAAGCTTGGAGTAAATCTTGGAGTAAATACAGTAGATGTGGCCCTCTACCGTGCGGACGGAGAGCCCCAGCCGCTCGGCGACCTGCTTTGACTACGTTGGCTACCAGGGCCGCTACGTCGCGTTCCGGATGAGTGAATTTTCGCCACTTGCCCCTGTTTGTAGGGACTGGGGGCGTAACGTCCGGCAGTTGTGCCCGCTGCTCATACAAGAGCGTCGCCGCTAGCTTGGCCAGTTTCTGGTTGCCGTCGCGGCTCGCGGGACCGGGCGCTGAGCCCCCCCCGGCTTCGGTTGCCATTAAATGGAACGGCGGGCTGCCAGGGCCGCCGCTTCAAGTAAGTTCCCGGCATGCCTCTCCCGGAGAGCGCAGGCGTAAGCCGGAGGACTTACGCTTCCGGCCCGTCGCATCGCCCTGCGCAGCGGATGGCCAGCTCCAGCATCTGCCGGGCGGACGCGGCGCAAAGCCCCGCGCGGCCCCATGCCGCCTAGGCTTCTGCGAGCAGCACCAGTGCCAGGATCCGCAGTTCGTTGCTCGCCGAGATGCGCGCCAGTTCCTCCAGTTCCCTTCCGGTCCGGGTGAACTGGCCTACTAGGTGGCGGGCGTTCAGGCGCAGGCGAAGACCCTGCCTGCTGGGGTCATGCCGGCCGCCGGTCTCCCCCCTCGATCCGCTCAAGCGCTCTCTCCCAGTTGTCGGCCAGACCAACAGCTCCGCGTCACCGCCGCCTTCGAGCATGATGAGCTGCCGGCTTACCATGACCGCTTCCGCGAGGACTGCAGGGTCCGTGGCGGCGTTGGGCACCGGCCTGACCGCTGCCGTGGCCAGTTCAAGGCGGCCCTGATACAGGTAGGCGCGCCCTTCCTGCACGGCGGCCCCGTGCCGGCACGCCGGATCTGGAACGACGCCGGCCAGCTGCAGCGCCGTGGAGTGGTCCTAGTTTGCGTTGGCGGGTTCGGGCGGCGGCCAACAGTTCCCCTGCCGGCACCGGTTCGCCGCTCTCCAGTCCCCAGCGGGCAGCCAGCATCCGCTGCTCACTCGACAGCCCGAACCCCTCCTTCCGCCCCCCTGAACTAGGAGTGGATCTTCCTTTTCAGCCGGAAGGTGCCCAACGGGCGGACGGAGTCCTCATTCAGGTGGGCCTTGAGGCGCACGGAACGTCCGCCCTGGCTCGGCTCCGTGTCCACGAGCCCGGCCGTCTCCAGGGTGTCGAGGACCGCGGGCTTGATAAGCGGCTCCGGTCCGGCGATCTCGATGGGTCCGGTAAGAGCCAGCGTCAGCACCCCGTTCCGCTCCGCAGCTGCAACGCGCTGCAACTCGGTTTTGGTCAGGTCCGCCAACGGCCGGCTGCAACGCGGCAGCTCACCGGCCAACAGCCACACGCCGTTGCGCTGGACCAGGAGGCCCAAACGCCGTCCCTCGGCAATCAGCGAAGTCAAGCCCTAAGGGGTCTCTGCGGGCAGCCTCGGCGAGCATCCGGCTGGTTCACGGCAGGACCGGGCCATCCAGCAGAACCTCGCACAGTTGGTCGTGCAGGTGCGCATTGTCCACGAAGCCGATGACTGGCCGACCGTCTGCGCGTTCCCGCAGCAGCTGACTGATTCCGGCAACCACCTGAATGGGATGCCCCAGCCGCTGATCCTCCATCTCGCTGATCAGGTACGTGATGGCGTCGTAGGGCATCGCCGAAACTAGGGCGCCACCGCGAACCGTCTCGATGTGGACGCGGCCCTTGAGCCGGGAAAGTACCCGCCGGGCCAGGGTGGTCTTGCCGTTGCCTACCTCGCCGAGGAGCATTGCGCCGGCGCTGTCCGGTCCGGTCAGGGCGCCGGCGAGCGCCTCGGCTGGGCACCCGCGCTTAGCAGGAAGTGCCCGTGGCGGACGCGCAGGGACGGATCGGAGTATTCTTCCATGTTCGAGACCTAACTAGGACCTTGAGGACTGAACCTGCAAGAAGCCCAGGTATCGACAGGGCACCGCGTCTTGGGTAATACGTACCGGCCAAACCCACTGAGTAACCGCCGGGTAGTCGCGGAACAGTGGAAACGATTTTGGGTACCACCGGAAACTGCGGACGTGGGGGCAGCACTACCCACCCGCCGGCCGTCCGGCGGGTGGGTAGTGGGTAGTGGGTAGTGCTCAAGAGCCGAACATGTCTGGAACCAGGTCCTCACGACGGCTGATGCCCAATTTGTTGAAGGCGCGGTAGATGTGGCCTTCAACCGTCCTCACCGACAGCGACAGTTCCCGGGCGACCTCAGCATTACGCCGGCCCTGGGCGACGAGATGGACGATTTCGCGTTCGCGCCGGGTCAGCCCGACGGCGCCCGGCGACACCGCATTGCCGGATACAGCGTCCGAGTCTGCTCCAGGGCCCGGGCGGTCTCCTCCGCCCGGCTGCTTTCCGCCGCCCCGTCGAAGCAGGGCCAGTTCCTGCAGGGCGGGCACCAGTTCCCGCCCCAGGGACGTGCACGCCAGCTGATCATCGGCCAGCAGTTCCGCGCGTTGCAACGCGTCCAGCGCCAGCATCAGGAGCCAGTCCCCTCCGGCGCCGGAACACAGCTCCCGGAGCCTGACGGAGTCCCCGGCCAGGAGCGCCCTGGCAAAATCGTTCAACCCGGCAGCCCAGTCGGAGTCAGCGTTGTCGGTCACCTTGAGCAGCGTGTCCAAGGCGTCCAGATCCCCGCTCCTCAGTGTCAGCAGCGCCAATTCGATCTCGGTGCTGGTCCACCCCATGCGCCCTGCCTCGTGCGCGGCCGCCCGCAGTTCGGTCAATTCCTCCGGATCCCCGCGAAGCCGGTAACCGGCTGCAGCCACATAGCCGCGACACAGCTGTTGGAGCTGAACTCCGGCTGAGTAGCCCGTTGCGGCGTAACGCTCCAGATAGCCTTCGGCCGTCCGTGCCTCCCCGGCCAGGGCCGCGGTGTACGCGCCCACGGCCAGGGCCAGGGGCAGCAACCGCTGCCTGTCCGACACGGCAAGCCCCTCGACGGACGCCCGCAACGTCAGCAGTCCGGCCTCCTGCCTGCCCTGACCCAGTTGGCTCAGCGCGGTGATGAGACCGACTGTTCCGCCGGTGTGTATCAAGGTCCTCGACCCCATCCGCGCATAATCATCCAGTACCTCAGGCAGTTGCTGCCAGGCACCGCATCGGATCAGTCCCAGCGCATGGATGGGCAGGACCAGCGCGGCATGCCTGCATAGGCGCTCGGGGTGGCGCCGCAGCAGGGCGGCAGACTGCCCGGTCAGCTTCACACCTTCTTCCAGGCGGGCTGTGTGGATCAGCAATTCGCCCAGCATCGCCTTGGCGGACAACTCGTCTTCGGGTGACAGATCGGCCCGGGCCACGAGCCGGCGCAGGTCAGCCTCTGCCTCCGCGTAACGCCCCTGGGCGACCAGGCCGTGCAGGCTCAGCAGCCGGACCCCGGCAAGTGCCGGTTCGAGGTCGACGGGGAGATCGCCGGAGGTGTCCGCGGCGAGGATCCGCTGCATCGTCGCCGCCCACCGTTCGGCGATCCCCGACAAATCCTGCGGATGACCGGCTTCCAGCCGCAAATCGGCCTCGAGCAACGCCGCCTCCCGGGCGACGTCGGAGTCGGCTGCGGCGTCGAGGATCCCCGCCACGGCCAGCCCTGCCTCGGCTTGGTCTCCCTGACTCAAGTGTGCCCGTCCGATTTCCACCTGCACGGCGTGAACGTAGCGGGCGTCCTTGACGGCAGCCGCCGCCCGCAGGGCTGTCCGGCCGTCGAAGAGGTTGTTGGCCAGGCTGGCGGCGCGCAGTAACTGCTGATCCGGGACGGGGAGTCCGCAGTCCAGGGACCAGGCGAGCAGCCTGAGCTGCCTGTCATCGGAAAAGGGTCCGTTACCGGTCAGGTCAAGGGTGCGCTCACGGATCCTTGCGCTGCGGCCCGCCGGAACCAGCTGCCGGACCACTTGCCCATAAAGCGGATGGGACATCCTGACGGTCTTCTGCGGCCCTTCCGAAATGATGATGAGTCCCTCTTCAGCCAGGATGTCCACGTCGGCCCCGGCCGCGGCCTGCAGCAGCACCTGCAGCGGCAGGGGGTCCGCGAGAGCGACGGTTTCGAGCACCTCGCGCACCCGCTCCGAGTGCCGGCCCAGCTGTCCGGCGACCAGGTCCCTGAGCCGGGGATCTGGCGATGGAAGCTCGCCCGTGAGCAGCCACATTCCGTTGCGCTCCACCAGCGCCGCCCTCCTGCGCGCCTGGGCCAGCAAAGCCAGGACGAATACCGGATTGCCACCGGACGCCCTGCTGATCGATTCACTGCTGCTGGGCAGGATGGGTGCGCCCAGAATTGTGCGGCAGAGCTGATCGACTTGGGCGTCGGTCAATGGACTGAGCACATGGCGCTGGAGGATTCTGTCGGTGACCAGCGAGTCGATCTCCTGGGGCGATTGTCGGCCGGCCTTCCCCAGCGCAAGGATCCGGGCAGCGCCGGATGAAACTAGCTGCGCTGCCAGGACTGCACTGTTTTCGTCGAGGTCATGCACGTCGTCGATGACCAGCAGCACCGGGCGGCCGTCTGCGGAGTACTGTCCCACAGTCGCCTTCAGCGAGCGCATCGCCGCCAGTACCGACCCTGACTCCTGCGGGGCCAGGGGTCCCAGATGCGGTGCCAGGGCGCCGAACGGGATCTGCGAGAGCGCCGGGCTCGCATAGATCCACACCGGGTGGACCAGCTCACCGAGCCGGCCGACAACTGACCGGGCAAGGGTGGTCTTGCCCATGCCGGGCTCGGCGACGAGCAGGACCCCTCCGCCCGACCCGCTGACGCTGTCGGCCACCAGGGCGGCGTCCTGCTCTCGGCCCACCAGTTCGTTGGAGCCAAATCCCTCCATCATGACGCCGCCCCGCCAGCCTGGCCCAGTACCTCGCGCAGTTCCGCGCGGCTGGAGACATGCAGTTTGTTGTAGATCCTGCCCAGATGCCAGTCCACCGTGCGGGGCGAGAGATGCAGTTCCCGCGCGAGGGAGGAACTGCTGCGTCCCTGCCCGGCGGCGTAGGCTAGCTTGCGTTCAAAATCGCTCAGCTCCCTCAGCCTCCGTGCTGCACCGTGATGGCGGTGCAGCCTGCGGAAACTCGCGTTCTTGAGGGCGCGGGCGTGACGGGAGCGGGATTGGTCCGAGGCCGTCTTCTCGATGGCAGCGGCAAGCTCGTAGGCGAACAGGTCATTGCCCTCCGCGCTGGCGATCTGTTCGGCCTGCAGGAGCAGCCGGTTGTCCTCACGCAAATGGCCCGCGGCATAGAGGTGATACATCCGCGCCAGCGGCCAGTCCTCGCCTTCGGTATCCGCAAGGAGGCGCCGGACAGCTGCCGGATCTCCGAGCCTGGCGGCTGCGCCCAGCAGCAGCACGCGTGGGCCGTGCGCCCGCCCGGCGGTGCTGTCGGCCAAGGCCTTCAGCTCCCCCAGCGACTCCTCCCGATGGCCGAGTCCCGCGGTGGCCAGCACACGGAAATAGTCCGTCAGGACGGGGCTGCCCCGGGGAGCCGTCCGGTCCAGCCGCTCGCCATCCATCAGGTACTGCTTAGCCCGGGCATAATCTTCCTGCAGTCCCGCCGCATAAGCCGCGGCTGACAGCGCCAGAGGCAGCATGCCGCGCGAATCGGAGACTTGGAGCTGGCCGACCGCGCCCGCCAACTCGTCACGTGCCAGCTGGGCGCGCCCGCTGGCGGCATGCAGGAGCCCCGCGGCCAACTGCCCCAGGGTGCCGGAGGCTGCGGGCAGCGGCTGCCCCGCTTCCGGCTGCAGCAGTTGCGTGCAGCGCTGCCACCTGCCGGCGGTGAAATGGATCTGCCAGATGCCGAAGAGGAATTCTTCGCCGCGGGCGGGCAGGAGGTCCACGGTCGAGAGGATTGCCTGAAGCTGCTCGGCGAGATCACGGGCAGCATCCATGCGCCCTGCTGCGGCATGCGAGTGTGCCAGCAGGCAGCCTGCCCGAAGCCGGGCGTCCACCGGCGCCGCCGGGTCGCCGAAGATCGGACCGACGGCGTCAGGCAACGGCATTGCGCTTCGTCCGGATACCGGGCTTCCGGTGCACACCGCGTTTTCGGCGGCCGCCAGCAGAATGTCCCGCCGCAGGGTGCGCAGGCCGGCGTCCGCCTCGTGCTCCTGTATTGCGGCCCCTGCAGCCTGAAGCTCCCGCAGGAGCGCGGCAGCCTCGCCTGCCCGGCGGGGAATGGCCCGCAGCGCCTGGTACCGGGCCAGGAGCAGGCGCCCCCGGAGCTGCCGGTTCCCCCGATTCCGGCGGCTGATTTGGTCCAGCAAATCCATTGCCCGGGACGGATCGCCCAGGCTAGTCAGGGCTTCGACCTCCGCCAGGCCCAGTTCGGCATGCCGGTTCTGCTCCGGCACACTGCGCGCAAATCGAAGAGCGGCGGCTGGCGCCGAGAGCCGGTTAGCCAGTCGTGCCGCGTTCATTATCGTCTCTGCGGAGACAGTACCGCCGCAGTCCAGGCTCCATGCCACAAACTGGACCAGGGTTTCAGCCGGAACCTGGGCAGCCTGGATGCCGGGTGCGACGGAAGCCCAGAGCTCTAGGCTCCTGCCCGGCTGAACGAGGTCGCGGACCACCCGGGCGACGAGCCGGTTCGAGAGCCGCATCACGGGCTCCCGCCCGGTGACCATTTCAACGACGCCGCGCTGCTCGAGGTCGTCCAAGACGTCGGCCGCCACGCCATTCTGCAGCAGGGCCAGGGGCAGTTCGGCGATGAACGCCAGCAGTTCCACCACCTGCCGCTGTTCAGGCGCGAGCCGGTCCACCCAGCCGCGAAAGACGTCGGCAATCTCGCCTGAATGCACGACGTCGCCAGTCAGCACCCAAACGCCGTCCCGATAAACCAGGGAGCCGGCACTGCGCTGTTCCACGGCGAGCAGCCGCAGGTACAGCGGGTTGCCGCCGGTCACTTGCCACAGCTCGTTGAGGGCGGCACCGGAGACCTGTCCGCCCAGGACACCGGCGAGAAACTGCTTCGCCTCTTCGCGGGTGAAGTTGCGGATGTCCAACCGCAGGAGGCGGCCTTCGGACCACAGATGAATGAACTCGTCGGTGGACCCGGTCGTTTCGGAGATGCCTGCGACGATCTTCGCCGCTCCGGTCCGGGCCAGCTGCGTGATCACCGTGGCAGTCATCGCATCCAGCTGCTGCGCGTTCTCCACCAGGAGGATGAGCATGCGCCCCGCCGCGCTGGCAGCGAGCAGCCGGGCGGCCTCCTGGAGCACCAGCAACGGGTGTCCTAATGCCTCCTCGCGCATGTCACTCAGTAGGAAGCCGAGTGCCCCATATGGTGTTTCCGCCGTGGCGGAGCTGCCTCGCACGGGGACCACGTGTGCTTCGCTGAAGTACTTGTCGAGCACGTGCCGCGCCAGGGTGGTCTTCCCCGCCCCCGGCTCCCCGACGAGCAACAGTCCGCTGCCCGTTTCCGCCTCCAGCCCTTCGCGCGCCATTTTCACATCGTCTGCGCGCCGGATGAAGCCAGGCGGGGAAGGCGCAAACCGGATTTCCGCGGGACCTGCCGCGACCTGCCGCCACTGATTCCGTGTCCCCTGAACTTTGCCAGGAAACATTGCAACATCCGCCATACCACTCCCCCAAGAACGGCTTCTGCACTGGAGATACCATTCAGCGAGGGGCAGCCAGGAAGCCCTGACCACTTAGTAGATTTGACTCATCACGCAGATCATTACGATCGGCGCGCCCCCTCAGTGAAGTCGCTGATCCCAATACCAGTATTGGTTGCCATCCGAGGGTTGGGCGCAAAGAAGACCGAAGTTTCGCTCAAGATTGCCTTCAAGAGGAATACTCGTGCGCTTTTCGCCCTTGAGGGCCCTGAGGCGAGCATCGCGCGTTTGAGGCGGGCAGGGTACTTCGAGACCCGGGAAAGTTGGTGCCATCGCGGAGGATTTCCTCGTCCGCCTCGATGCTCCCGCACAAACGCATGTGCGCGGAGAAGGCGACGAAGTCCACGTCCAGCGCCTTCACGTCCACCGGCAGGTGAGGCACGGACTGGCAGGCATCGAGCACGACTGCGGCGCCCTTCTCCCGGGCCATGCCCACCAGCTTCTACACCTGGTTGATGGTGCCGAGCAACTTCGAGGTGCGAGTGAACGCCAGGACCTTGGTTCGCGACCCGATCAGGCGCGCTGCCTCCTCGAGGCGCAGCGCGCGGTCGTCGTCCACGGGCATATTGCGCAGGGTGGCGCCGGTGCGGAAGGCGAGTTCCTGCCATGGAATCAGGTTGGCGTGGTCCTCCATGTCGGTGACCACGATCTCGTCTCCGGCCCTCAGGGCGAAGCGCTCCGCTGCCTCGCCGCCGCGGCTGGCACTGGCGTTGGAGAACGCGTAGGTGACGAGAGTGAGCGCCTGGGCGGCGTTGGATGTCCAGATGATCTCGTTGGTCCTGGCGCCCACGATGGCAGCTACGGACCCGCGGGCGGCCTTTAACACGTCGGTGACCCCCACGGCCCAGGGTATGGGCGCCGCGATGCACCGCGGCATTGTGCTGCTCGTAGAACTCCTGCTCGGCCTTCTGCACGCACTGCGAATTCTGGGATGTCGCGCCGGAGTCCAGGTAGACGAGCGGATGCAGTTGATCTTCTGGTCCAGAATGGGAAAGTCGTTGCGGATGCGGGTCTCGATACGGAGCAACCGTATCGACCAGCGGGGACTCTGGCGCCGCGGGGTTTGCCCGTCTCAACGGACCTCAGAAGCCAGGGGCCGGGAGTCGGTAGCAGCAAGCGCCTGGCGCAGTGCCGTACTGGAGGTATGAATTGTGTAGGGAAAATAGACCACTTCCACCCCCACGGTGGCAAAGCGGCGCTCCAAGTCCAGCCCTTTCGCAGTGCCGCGCCAGTCATCTCCCTTGAAGAAGACGTTGAACTGCACCTGCCGCCAAGTATCCAGCTTGTCCGGGAGCACTTCCGCAACCGCCTCGTCCACGCAGTTGATGCTGCCGACTATATCCAGCCGTTCGGCCAGTGGGATCACAGGCCGCGTGCCCTTTTTCTGCTCGCATAGTTCATCCGACACCACCCCGGCAATCAGGTAATCGCAGTTGGCCTTAGCCTGCCTGAGGATGTTGAGGTGGCCGATGTGGAATAGATCGTACGCTCCGGCGGCATAACCGATTGTCAATGACACAGTTCATCCTTTGTTAGTAGGTCTGGCTAGTAGGCTCCGACCGGTTTCACCAGCATCCTGGCGGTCCGGAATAGGATCATGAGGTCCATGGTCAGGGACCAGTTCTCCACGTAGTACAGGTCTAGGCGCACGCTCTCCTGCCAGCTCAGTTCCGAGCGGCCGTTGACCTGCCACATGCCGGTCAAGCCGGGTTTGATGTAGAGGCGGCGGTGGGTCGATTTGGTGTAGCCGCTGACTTCGCTTTCCAGCGGCGGCCGCGGCCCCACCAGGCTCATGTCCCCGATCAGGACGTTCCAGAACTGCGGCAGCTCATCCAGGGAGAATTTGCGCAGCCAGCGCCCGCTACGGGTGACCCGCGGGTCCTCCCGCATCTTGAACAGCGGGCCGTCCGCCTCATTGTGCTGGAGCAGGTTCACTAGTTCCGCCTCCGCCGTGACCACCATGGACCGGAACTTGTACATCCGGAAGGTGTGGCCGCCGCGGCCTACACGCTCCTGGCTGAAGAACACCGGACCCGGGCTGTCCAGTCTGATCACCAGGCCAAGCACGGCGAACACCGGCAGTAGCAGCAGCAGGGCGCCGGCGGAAAGCGTCACGTCCAGCAGCCGCTTAAGCAGGTGCTTTATGCCGCTGAACTGGGGCAGCTCCACGTGCATCAGCGGCAGCCCCTCCACCGGGCGGAAGTGGATCCGCGGGCCGGCCACATTGGTCAACCCTGTGGCCAGCACCAGCTCCGTGGCGGACTCTTCCAGCGCCCAGCCCAGATCACGGATGTAACTGCTGCCTCCGCGGACCGGACCGGCAACAATCACCGCCTCCACCTGCAGCCGGGGCAGTGCCTCCACCGCCCCTTCCAGCTCGGCGACAACAGGGACGCTGCGCCCCTTAACGGTCAGGGCCTGGTCCCGGTCCTTTGCCGGCAGGGCAGCGCCCACCACCTCGTAAGCCGTTCCAGGCTTCCTGTGAATTTGGCTGATGACGTACGTGACGTCCTCGAGACGCCCCAGCACCACCACGCGCCAACGGCAGCGCCCCCGGCTCCGTTCGCGTGTCAGTCCGTGGCGCAGTGTCCGCCGTGCGCCCATCAGGCCGGCAAGGCCAACAGGCAGGGCCAGGGCAAAGTAGCCCCGGGAAACGTCGACATCGGATGCCAGCACCACAACCGCCGCCAGACCGAAGGTCAGCAGCGTGGCACGGACAACTCGCTTGTATTCTTCGGAACCGGTACCCAGCACGCGGGTGTCCCGGCTGCGGTAGGCCGCCAGCATGAGGAGCCACGCCGCGCCCAGGCCCAGGGACATGAGGCTGTAACTAAGGTTCTGTCCGTCCCCCGCCAGATCCGACACGCCGAAGCGGACCGACTGCGACAGTAGCAACGCCGCGGCAACAACCAGCACATCGGCTGCGATGAGCATCCGGCGGTACCTGCTGGACCAGTGCGGGCCGGAATCGGTGCCGGCGCGCCGGACAGGCCGGCCGCGGAGGTAGCCAGCACGCGGATACCAGACCTCGGCGCGCAACGGTACCGCGGTAGATAGCTCACCGGCATGCAATTCAGTCACGACTGCGACCCTCCTAGGCAACATCACAACACCGTTCTAGGCGAAGGGGCCGACCGCGACTGGGGGCTGAAGTCCTGGTTTCAAGGGGACTTCGGCGCGGCCGGCCCCGCCTCGGATCCGGGTGGGGGCATCCCGAAACGGCCGCAAGCCGCGGCCCCTGCACGGCGACGGCCGTTCAAGCCCGGCCGGCGCCTAAGAAAACCCTAAGAGCCGCGCCGGTGGCGGGCACGAGTAGCCGCAACCCATCCTCCACCGTGAATACGTGCCCCGATCACCCGAAATACCTAAACCCGGGGCCGGCTACTTGGACCGCCCGAACGCCGGCACTCTACTTTGCCTGGGCGCCTGCTTGACCTGCGGTTTTGGCCGCGAAAAGCGTTGCCCGGCACCGTCTCCGAACCTAGAGTTTGGACCACTTCAGCCGCCTTGGCGGTCTGGAACTATGCCGAGGAGCGTCACCGTGTACGAACATGATTCCCCACCCGACGGACAGGCCGAGGACACGCAGTCCCGCCCCGAGCCGCGCCGCCGGCGACGCCGGGAGGTCATTGCGGGCGCGGCCGTGGTGGCTGTGCTGGCCGGCAGCTGGGCGGTGTCCGCCACTGCCGCGCCAACGCCTGCCCGTCCGGGCGGAGCCGGGCCGCAGGCAGCGCAGACCACCGCGGCCCCAGGTCCCGCAGCAGAAAAGACCGAACCAACAGCGGCGCCTAACCCGGCGCGTGTTCTCTCCTCCGAAAAGCCGGCGCCCAAGGCCACGCCGGAGCCCAAGCGTGCCAACTCTGCCAAGAAACCGGCTCGGGCCGGCGGACTGAAGACACCAGATTCCTGGCCCCGCAACGGCAAACCCATCAAAGCCACGGAGAAGACCGCCGTGGCCGCGTTCTTCAAGAAAGCGGCGGGCATTTCCGCCCCCGCGGAAGACCGCCGCGATGGAGCGCTGCCACCGAAAATCCCTGACTATTCGGCTATTGCCTTCGGCTCGGCCTTGGGCGAACTGGAGGCTCAATTCAACGAGTTCTCAGCCAACCAATGGACTCAGACCGGCACCGTGGCAATAGTCGGGGAACCGAAGGTCGAGCCGATGGACGCAGACGGAGTGCCCATCAAGCGTGTCTACATCTGCCTTGACTCCAGTTCCATAGAAGTCACCGACGCGGACGGCATCCCCGTCTTGGAGGCCGCGAAGCCCGGTACCCGGACCGCGCTGAATGTTTATGACTTGCAGGAACACGACGGCGAATGGCTCGTCAGCTCCCACAGTTTCCCCAACAATCCCGACTGCTAGTTCCTCGAGCAAGGATTTTCCATGAAAAGACACAGTGAGCGGCGGCGACCGCGCAAAACACCCTTCCTGGCCACACTGCTGAGCACCGCGGCCATGGCCGCCGGTTTCCTCACCGTAGCCGGCCCGGCTCCCGCGGCCGAGGCGGTACCGGTGACCTACAACGGGTCCTCCCAGGTCAACGCCGCGGCCTCCTGCTGGGAAATCAAGCAGACCGCGCCGCAGGCCCCCTCCGGCACCTATTGGCTGCTGACCCCGGCCATGCCCGCGCCCGAGCAGTTCCACTGCGACCAGGAAACCGACGGAGGCGGCTGGGTCCTGATCGGGCGCGGCCGTGAAGGCTGGAAGGAACTGTACGAGGGCCGCGGGACCACCGCCCAGGTCCGCAGTGCCGTGACCGGAACTGCAGCCTTCAGCCCTCGTCAGCTGCACTCCCGGATCATCGACCGGCTCCTGAACAACCAGGCACCGGACCAACTCCAGGACGGCGTCCGGCTGCGCCGGGCCATGGACGTGGCAGGCACCACGTGGCAGGAGGCCTCCTTCAAGATGAGCCGCAAGCCGCGCTGGTCCTGGGCCATCTCCGCGGCCACCCCCATTACTTCCTACACTTTCGGTGCCGGCGCCTTCAGCGGCGGCACCAATGCGAACTTCGGCCAGGACCAGCTCTTTAATCGGGTGGTGACGGCCGAGGCCTCCTCCCAGAACTGGACGCAGGGCTGGGCCTTCGGCAGCAGCGCCCGGGGCGAGACCAGCGCCTCCAGTTACCTCTGGTCGGCCAGCGCCACAGTCGGCAATCCCCGCCCGTTCACGCAGATGTTCCTGCGGCCCAGACTCACTCAGGCAACGGTGAGCTTCGCGGCCATCGCGGACCGGGGAAGCGCGGCCAAGGCGCAACGGTCCCTCCAGGAGACCGGGGCGATGCCGACGGTCTGGGGCGTCAACGGGCTGGCCAACGGCCGCGCCGGCGAGCTCAACACCGAGGTGCAGTCCTTCGCGCAGATCGGGAACACCGTGTTCGTCTCGGGTAATTTCCGCTACGTCCAACGGGATTCGGCCGGAACCGGGCGTGTGGAGCAGCCCTACGTCGCCGGCTTCGACGTCAGCACCGGCCAGTGGATCTCCACATTCCGTCCCGTGCTCAACGGGCAGGTCAAAGAGCTGACGGCGCTGCCTAGCGGCAAGCTCATTGCTGGCGGTGAGTTCACCACGGCCAACGGCAGCCCGGCGGTAGGCATAGTGGCCCTGGACCCCGTCACCGGCGCCACTGACAACACGTGGCGGGTGGGCATGGAGAACCGAATCACCGGCAACTCCGTCCAGGTCCGCGGCCTGTCAGTGCAGGGCAACTGGGTATACATCGGAGGCAACTTCACCCACCTCACCGGCGGGACGCTGACCACCCCCACGTATGCCCGGGCGGCGGCGCGGGTCTCGGTAGCCAACGGCACGCCTGACACCAACTGGAACCCGGCCTTCAACGGAACTGTGCTGGATGTGGATGCGAGCGCCGATGATTCCCGGCTGTACGCCTCCGGCTACTTCAATATGTCCAACGACGCGGCGGCGTTCCGGGTGGCCGCGGTCCAGACCACTGCGGGCGCGCCACTAGCCACTCCGGCTTGGAACTGGACGCCGAGTTCCAACGGGGCCAACTTCCAGTTCGGCATCGAGGAGCTGGGCGACAACGTCTACATCGGCGGCTCCGAGCACAGCCTGTTCAGCTTCAAGACAGCGAACTTCACTGCGCACAAGACGCACATCACCTACACAGGCGGGGACTTCCAGGATGTCACCGGAGCCAACGGCCTGATCTACGCCGGCTGCCACTGCGGCTACTGGAACTATACGGACGGGACTTTGTGGCCCAACTTGGGTCCCAGCTGGACCATGGCGGACAAAATCAACCTGACCGGCATCTGGGACGGCGCCACGGGCGAGTACATCCCTGATTTCAACCCCGTTATGAAGGGCCGGGGGGGCTACGGCACCTGGGGCTCCTTCGTGGACAGCCGCGGCGTGCTGTGGACCGGCGGCGACCTGGTTTCCTCGGTGAATTCCAACGGCGGCAGCCAGTGGTCCGGCGGCTTCGCCCGCTTTGCCCTCAACGACTCCACGCCTCCGGGAACACCGTCCAACCTCCGTGTTACCAGTGACGGGGTGACGGACACCCTTAGCTGGAATGCGGCCGGCGGTTCCCCCAGCGTCTACCACGTACTGCGCGGTGACCGGGTAGTGGCCACCGCCACGGGCACCTCTACCTCGGTTCCGGCGCTGCCCGGCGGACGCTACTTTGTCCGTGCAGCGGACGCATCCGGCAACTACTCGGCAAGCACTGCCGTCGTACTGGCTCCCAAGGCACAAGAGCCGGTGGCAACCGCTGAACTTATCGCCGCTGGCGCCCAGTGGCAGTACCGTTTTGACACCGCGGCGCCGGATGCCGAGTGGGCCTCCGCCGACTACAACGCCTCGACATGGCCCACGGGGGCTGCACCGCTGGGCTGGGGCAGTTCCGCGATCGCAACGGAAATGACGGCGGCGGGCACCAAACCACTCTCCAGCCACTACCGCAAATCCTTCTCGATCCCGGATGCGGGCACCATCGAGTCGGTGGAGCTGACCACCCGGGCCGATGACGGCATCGTGGTCTACGTCAATGGCGCGGAGGTGGGCCGGTCCAACATGCCCACCGGCACCATCACCAACAATTCCTACGCCACCGCCGCGCCGTCCACGGCCACCGCCGTGGCGAATCCGCTGACTATCACGGTTCCTGGCTGGGCTTTCCGGGACGGAGCAAATGTGATCAGCGCCGAGGTGCACTCCAACTACCGGAGCACTCCCAACGCCAGCTTCGAACTGACGGCCACCGCCAAGACCGGCACCCAGCCGGCCCCACCCGCGGCGGACCCGGAGCCGGCGGCACCGCTGATCGCGGAGGGAGCTAGCTGGAAGTACCGCTTTGAGGCGGCCGCACCGGCAGCTGACTGGCACGGCATCGCGTACGACGACGGCGCCTGGGCAGCCGGTGATGCACCCCTTGGGTTTGGCACGGCTTCCCTCGCCACCGCGCTGACTGCGGAAGGCACCAGGCCGCTTTCCAGCCACTATCGGAAGGCCGTCACCATTGCCGACACCGCCTCCATCCAGGAGTTAAACGTCACTACCCGGGCCGATGACGGAATTGTGGTTTACGTCAACGGCACAGAGGTGCTGCGCTCCAACATGCCGGCGGGTACCCTCACCAACAACACCTATGCGCTGTCCGCACCTTCAACGGCAAGTGCCGCGGCAAACCCCGTCAGCGTCACCGTACCCCGCGACCTGCTGGTGGACGGCGTCAACGTGATCAGCGCCGAGGTTTACTCCAACTACCGGACTACGTTCAATACCAGCTTCGAGCTGACGGCGGTGCCGGTGAGCGCGGAACAGGCGCAGCAGCAGCTGGGCCGAGCGCTTGCCGGCGAGGGGTGACGGACATGCCGATTGACGAAGCCGCGGCCGTGCGGTTGGCTACCAGCCGCACGGGCCGGCGGGCCTTAGCTTCTCTCCGGGGGGATTTCAGCACCATCCTGGGCGAGCTGAGGTCCGCACAGAAGCCCGGGGCCGGGGTCCCGGCCTATACCCGGTGGGTCAATCGGAGGCTGGCGCGCTTCGCCGCGGCGTTGGCGGCCAGCCTGGGCTGGTCCGCCAACGCCGTCTCGGCGCTGAGTGCGGCGTTCTCCCTCGCGGCGCTGGTACTGATGGTGAGCGTGGCTCCGTCACCCCTGCTGGGCATGACAGTCGCCGTGCTGTTCGCGGTGGGCTATGTCCTTGATTCGGCCGACGGCCAAGTGGCCAGGGTTACCGGGACGGGTAGTCCGGCGGGGGAATGGCTCGACCACGTCATTGACGCCGTCCGCGTCCCGGCCATCCATCTGGCGGTGCTGGTGGGCATCACGGCGTTCACCGGACTGCCCTCCTGGACGGCCTGGCTGCCGCTAGCGTACTGCCTCCTGGCTGTGGGGCATTTCATGAGCCAGATTCTGGCCGAGCAACTGCTGAGGGGCATGCCTGCGCAGCTTGATCCCGCGCAGGCCGGCGCCGCTCAGGCCAGCCCTGCGCCGGGTCCGCTGCGCTCATTTATCCTCCTGCCAACGGATTCAGGCACGATCTGCTGGGTGTTCATTTTCTGGGGGTTCCCGCAGTTGTTCATTGCGGCGTACTCCCTCCTGCTGCTCCTCAATGCAGTGGTCATTGCGGCCTCGGTGGGCAGAAAGTACTCAGCACTGACTAATCACCCGAAGACAAGGACGCAATCATGACTGACCTCGCCGCCAGCCACACGCCCATGGTGACTGTGGTGATCACCACCTGCGGACGCCCGGAGTTGCTGCGCAATGCGGTCCGATCCATTCTTAGCCAAGACTATGCAGGCCAAGTGGAGGTGATAGTGGTGTTCGACAGGATCAAGATCGACCCGCTCGCCGACATCGAGGTCCTGCCGCGACGGCGGCTGCGCCTGCTGAGCAACATGCGCACGCCCGGCCTCGCCGGCGGACGCAATACCGGCATCATGGCTGCCGGCGGCGACTACATCGGCTTTTGCGACGACGACGACGAATGGCGGCCGGGGAAACTGACCAAACAGCTGGCCGCCTGGTCCGCGGATCCCTCCGCGGTGGCCATGGCCAGTGGAATCAGCATTCAGACGGACGAACATAGCTACGACAGGCTGCCCCCGGACCGGGCCACTTTCACGGACTTCCTGGTTTCCCGGGTCACGGAGATCCACCCGTCCACCCTGCTGTACCGGTGGGCGGATCTGATGGGGCGGGTGGGGCTGGTGGACGAGGAGCTTCCGGCGTCCTACGGAGAGGACTACGATCTGCTCCTGCGCGCCACCCGTTACGGCGACGTCCGCTCGGTCCGCGAGCCGCTGGTCCTGGTGCGTTGGGACCGGCCCTCGTTCTTCGCCGGGCGGTGGGAAAACATTGCGGCCGGCCTGACCTACCTGCTCCGCAAGTTTCCCGAATTTGAGCGATCTGCCAAAGGCACCGCACGCGTCGCCGGGCAGGTGGCCTTCGCGCATGCCGCTCTGGGGCACGGCCCCCGCACCAGGGCATGGGCCCGCAGCGCGCTCCGCAGGGATCCGACGCAGCTGCGTGCCTACGCCGCCCTGCTGGTGGGTGCCGGGCTGATCCGCGCCGATGTCCTGCTCAACCTGGTCCAGCGTCACGGTCGCGGGCTATGACCTCTCCACCGTTGCTGCGCCAGGACGGACCCGCGGCCGAAGGCATTCTGAGAGCCGAACCGGGCACCCGGCCGCTCCCGGCCTGGCCGATGCAGGTGTTCCTGTGCGGCTTCCCGTTTTGGTGGGCCGCCGGGGCCGCGCCATTCGTGCCGATCCTCCTCGCGGTGGTCATGGCAGCGCTGATGTTCCTGCGCCGCGGCACGGTGACGGTGCCCGGAATACTTCCCTGGTTCGCGTTCCTGCTCTGGGCGGGCGCCGCCGCCGTGAATCTGCCATCCATCGGCGCGGCTGTGGGGTACGGCCAGAGGCTCGGCAGCCTGATCGCCGTCGGTGTCTTCATGCTCTACTACGTCAATGCACGCGAGCAGCTGACGCCTCAGCGCGTCATCTTCGGGCTCATGGCTGTCTGGGGCACAGTGGTGTGCCTGGGCCTGGTGGCCACCCAGCTGCCCGAATACCGCCTGACCACGCCGGTGGGCGCGTTACTCCCCGCGTTCCTGACCGGCAATGAGCTGGTCCATGATCTGGTCTTCCCGCCGATGGCCGAAATCCAGACCCCTTGGGGTGCGCCGGAGGCATTCATCAGGCCTTCAGCGCCTTTCCCCTACGCCAACAGCTGGGGTGTGGCCTTTGTGGTTTTGACTCCCGTGGCACTGGCGACCGCCGCGGCAACCCGGCGGCGTTGGCTGCGCGCCGCCATCGTGCTGTTCATCGCGCTGTCCTTCGGGCCAGCGCTGGAAACCAGCAACCGGGGCATGTTCATCGGACTCGCGGCCTCCGTGATCTACGTGCTCTTCCGCCTTGCCCTGCGCGGCGACTGGGCCAAGGTGGGTGCGGCACTCCTGGCTGTGGTTGTCGCGGCCTACGCAATGGTGGCCACCGGCGTCGTCGCGGAAATCCTCGGCCGGCAGGAATACAGCGACAGCACCGGCGGACGCCTGTCCCTGTATGACCAGACCTTTGAGGCTGTACTGCGGTCGCCGTTCCTGGGGTACGGGGCACCGCGGATGGAAGAAAGCATCGGCGTTTCCATGGGGACTCAAGGATACGTGTGGATGCTCATGTTCTCCTACGGCTTCGTGGGGTTGGGGCTGTTCACCGTTTTCCTGATCAGCGGCATCTGCCGCACCCTTCCGGTTGAGACCACTGCAGGACTGTGGCTGCACAGTATCCCCATTGCGGCCCTGAGCATCTTGCCGTTCTACAGCTTCGACGTCATGCAACTGAGCACCGTGGCACTGGTTCTGGCCATGCTGCTGAGGGCCCGTTATACCCAGGAAGAACTAGTATGAGCACCCAGCCCGGCCTCGCTCCGACAGGCCTCGCTTCAACCGCTGACTCCCGCCGCCCGTCCGGGAGCGGACGGCACGATGACGTCGGGCACCTGGCGAGGACCGGGCCCCTTACCTTTGCCTGCATTATGCTGGGCGCGGTGATCGCCTTCGGCACCACCATGTTTGTCAGCAACTCCTTGGGTGACGCTGGTGCCGGCGTGTTCTTCCAGATGGTCGCCGGTTTCGCCATCCTCACCAGCCTCTGCGCGTTCGGCGCGGACACCGGCTTGGTGAAGACACTCTCCGCGCAGGCGGCGCTGGGCAACCAGCGACTAATCCCGAAGCTGGTCCGAGTGGCGCTGCTTCCGGTCCTCACGGCAGCCGCGATTCTCTGCGTGGTGCTGTGGTTCGCCGCTCCTGCCGTTGAGGACGCACTGGGTGCCTCCGATGTGGCGGAAGCGGTGCGCATCGCGTCCCCGCTTGTTCTCTTCAGCGCCGCAGCAGCTGTCCTTTTCGGGGCCCTCCGCGGGCTCCACCGCGTGATTTCCTTCACAGTCCTCCAGAACGTCCTGCTTCCCGTCCTGAGACTGGCCGGCGTGGCGTCCGTCATCCTGTTTGGCGCGGGGTTAGCGGAGATGGCTGCCGCGTGGGCGGTGCCGGTGGCCGTGGTAACCGTGATTGCCGTCATCCTGCTGCGCAGGAGCATCGGAGCGGCATTGGACGGCGCCCGGGAGACCGGCGGCAGCCTTCCGCCGGGAACTGCACGGGAGTTTTGGTCATTTTCCTCCGCCCGCGGCGCCAGCGCCCTGGTCGAAGTGCTGCTTGAATGGATCGACGTCATTGCCGTGGCCGTTCTCCTGGGACCGGCGCAGGCTGGAATCTACGGCGTGGTCAACCGGTGTGTGCGCATGGGCGTGATGCTCGACCACACCGCGCGGATAGCCACCGGTCCGACCATCAGTGCAGCCCTGGCCGTGTGCGATACCGCCCGTGCGCGCGTGGTCTTCACCTCCGTCACCCAGGTCCTGGTCCTTGCGGCGTGGCCGTTCTACCTGCTGCTCGCCCTCTTCGGCGAGGCAGTCCTCGGCCTGTTCGGAGACGGTTTCAGCGCAGGCGCGTCGGCCCTTGCCGTCATCTCCGTGGCCATGATGCTTGCCGTTTCCGCCGGCGGAGTGCAGAGCATGCTGCTGATGGGCGGCCGCAGCCGCTGGCAGCTCATGAACAAAGGGGCATCGCTGGCGGTTGCGCTGACCCTGTGCCTTGTCCTGATTCCCGTGTGGGGCACCATCGGGGCGGCCGCGGCCTGGGCTGTATCTGTCCTGGTGGATTACGGGCTGGCAGCATTACAGGTGGGCTTTGCCATGAAGATCCGGAGCTCACCGAGCGCACTGCTGCTGCCGGTGATGCTCGCCGGTGGCGTGTTCGGTCTGGGCGGTGCGCTGGTCCGCATATTTGCCGGGCCGTCCCTGCCTGGGTTCCTGATAGCAGCCTTGGGAGGCGGCGCCCTTTACCTGGTGCTGGTGTTGGCGCTCCGAAAGTCCCTGGGGCTGGAGGCATTTCTACGCCGGCGGAATGGCCGCTGAAGATCTTCCCGCACGCACGCAGACAGGCTCAACGGTGAAAGGCCGTGGAAGGCCTTTGACAGGAGAGTGCTGTGACAGGGCAGGGTAGTGACAGGGCAGGAGCACCTGGAACCGTGCATCCACGGATCCGGGTGCCCCTGCCCCGGGAAGCCCTCTCTCGCAGGGCCTAGGCCAGCCTGCTCCCCTGCCGCTCGGCGCCCGGATGCTGCAGCAGCTGCCGAATCCGTCGGAAGGCGATAGCGCCTGTGGGCACCTTGTCTAAGTGATCGATCGCCTCGTTCAGCTTTGCCGCCGCGAGCCCTGCCTGGGACACCCGTGGCGCTGTCCGTACGCGTTCGGGATGGCGCAAGGCGGCGTCGATGGCCGCCGCCATGGCGTCCTGGCTGGTGGCCATGATAGCCTCGCCGCGCTGGACCATGATTTCGGTGAAGGCAATCTGGTGCGCGTCCACCACTTCGTGGAGTTCAGGGCGACGGGGTATGACGATCGGCAACATTCCCACCTGGCGGGCGTCCAGAATGGAGCCCGGCCCGCCCTGCACGATGACCACGGCGGCGGACTGGTAGAGGGCCAGGAGCTCTTCCCGGGGCATCCGCTCTACGCCCTGCGCATGCGACGGGGGGCGGCTCGCGCCATGCTGTATGAGGCACTCCGGCGGCGATGAGATGGACTCAAGCCACTCATCAACCCAGTCAACAAGGCGGTCGAATCTGTGGTGGTCGGTGCCCAGCGAGACGATGATCTGGGGTGCGGTCTCCTGCGTCCTCACAGCACTGGTCCAATGTTCACGGCATCCGGATAGTAGCGAAGCTGCTCCTCCCATTGGACGCAGAAGACCTTGGACAGCGGGTAGCAAATACGTCCGCTGAGGGTGGGCATATTGATGCGGTCAAAGCATTCGATGTAGACGGTGTGAATCTTCAGCAGCCGGGCTAGGATGAAAAACGGCACGCTCACGCCGGCTCCCACCGAGACGACCACGTCCGGCTTGAATCGTCGGAGTGTTGGCCACGCCAAAAACAGGTTCCGGATGGCGTTGGGAATGTTCCTGGTGGTTGGGTAGTGCGCCCAGGTGACCTCTTCGTCCTTGAGTGCCGCTTCGACCTCGGGCCTGCGGAACGTAACCCAGGACCTGGTGTGCTCTGCCCACCAGTCATCCAATGGCATCAGCTGGGCCAGGTGGCCACCAGCCGATGTCACAAACATGATCCTCATAGCGACTTTTCCTTTCGCGTAAATCAGGTCCCTTGTTGCTTACGCTGCTGTGTCTTTCACAAGTTGGTGCTGCCCGCTGCGGGCGGCACCAACTCAAGATTTTCTTCTGCCTGTTTCGCGCCGGCCTGACCGCTCCCGCCGTCCCATGCGCGCCAGGCAGGCCCATCTACGCCTGCTGACTCCTTGCGGCTCGGACTCCCAGGATTCACGTGCCTGGACCTGCCGTGCCGGAAGAAGCGGATACGGCTCCGGCTGTGGACGAACACGGGCACCAGGGCCTGGGGCGGTAGCGACGAGAGGTCCCGCAGCACCCTCAGGATTTCCTTCATGTCGCTGGACCTGTCTGCCACGAGGACCACGGCATCGAGACGATCCCCCAGCACCGCTATCCGTGCATCGGAGAGATGCCGTCCAACGTCTATCAGGACCAGGTCCTTGCCCTGCCAGCTCTCCCGTACCATTTGCGTGGGCCAACCGACGTCCACAGCTTCCGGGATCACCGACGTCGCCGGCACCGCGGCGACATCCATTCCCTGCGCGAGACCAATCTCGGCCAACGCCGGCATCAGGTCTGCTCCCCGCCTGCCGCACGCAGTAATGATGCCAGTAAGCATCGGTTTCTCCGCTGTCATGGGCCCGATCTGCCGCAGGGAACGTATAAGCCACCGCAGGGCCTCCGAATCCTGACGTCCCGCGGCTGGAAGGACGGCACGGTTAAAGTGCTCCGCCAGCCGGACCAGAAACCGCACCTTCCGGTCCAAACGTTCACGCGCCAGGGCGAGGACCACGCCCAATATGAGGCCCCCGGCAAGACCCGCGGCCAGGAAGGCGGCGAGGCGCAGCGAGGAGGGTTCTTCAGGCGGACTGGCGAATCCGATAATGCGTCCAGGGTTCTCGGCTACCAGGCTGAGTTGAGTTCGCTGCTGCTCCAAGTCCGCCAGGTGCTGCCGCTCCTGGTCCTGGAGACGGGGCTGTTCCCGCAATTGGGCGATTTTGGCATCAAGCTGCTTGAGGTAGCCCGCCGCCACATCCGCTGCTCCCTCGGCACGGAACTTCAGATATGCCTTGGCGACGGCATTGGCATGATTGGCGGCACGCTGCGGATCCGTATCCTTCACGCTGACACGAAGCACTTGTGAGCCTGTCGGTGCCACCGTTTCCACGCTCTGTTGCAGCACTCCTGGCGAGACAGACTCGCCGAGCTCCGCAGCTGCGAGGGCCGCCACCTCGCTCGAACCGAGAATGGCCCGTTCGGTGGTGATGTTGATCTGCTGGTTAACGGCCGCGCTGGAAAACGGGTTGGTGGTAATGGGAGATACCGTCAAGGCCGCTGTGGCCGTGAACTCTTTGGTGACCGTAGCGGCGTAGGCCGCGGACAACGCCAAAGTTATGACCGCAGTGGTCACCACGACAAGCCATCGGCGCCCTGCGCGACCTGCAAGGTCCGATAAGCGGACGGTGGAGCCCTTTGCTTGTTCTGGCACGTCAAAGCTCCTCGCATATTCGGCGGTTCCGTGGCGGAACCCGTTAGTGCTCTCTGACCTGCAACAATTCGTTGCCTTCTAAGGAGCCTAAAGACGGGGAGAATCAGGGACACGCGTAGCTCGAGCCCCCTTTGATGTCCAGCTACCTAGAAGGCTGCGCCCGCATACTCGGTCGTAGGGCAGAAATTACTTGTATCTATGGTTTCGGCCCCACGCCCCAGATGTTTGAGAGTTCTCGTTATAAATCTGTTACCGTTGCTGTTCGGGTCATCTGGACCATCGCACGAGCCGCCAGTCATTGACCCAGGTCTCCGTCTGGAATCGGTTGCGCCGGCTTGGGAGCGGCCCAGTTCCGGACACCGCTGCGCACGGGTTGTCATGTGGCACACACTTGTACGCGGTCAAAGCTTAATCCCGCTTCTCACCGGCAGCGGGCAAATCCGTCCTTGACGGACCATTCAATCCCGTGTGGGCTGCGCGGGGAGTCCAGGACACGGTAACGTGTTCCGAACATACTCCGAGGTATTGATGTGAATCACTGCAAGAAGCCGAAGAATTCCTCCTCCCGGTGTGCGGCGTCGCTGAAACTGGCTGTTGCTCCCGTCCTGCTCTCGCTCGGCATTACCGGGTGCAGCCCCGCACCCCATAATTCCTCCAGCGCTGCTGTGACCGCACCGTCGGCCACGTCGTCGCTCGGGCGGACTATGGAAGTCTCAAAGGCCGCCCGCGACACCGAACGTTTACTGAATCCGGAACTCGCCAGCGACGTCAGGAAGTCCTCGCGTGAAACCCGTGCCGAAAAGCGGTCGAAGATGAGGGTAGAGAGCCATATAAAGCGCGCGGCCCAGCGCAAGACAAGCGAACAGAAGAGCCCTGCGCGGTCCAACAGCTCGCCGGCCGTACTCGCTTCCAAGCAGGCAGTCGCACCGGCTCCTGCACGTCCGACACTCGCCGCAAAGCCTGCACCCGCCCCCGTACAGGCCTTGGCTCCCGCACAGCCCGTACAGGCGACAGCCGCACCCGCTGCCGCCGGCCAGGGTGAACTGGCCGGTTGGGGGAAGCCCGTTTTCCGGGACGAGTTCAATAGCGGCCTGAGCCAGTGGACTGTGCGCGACGACGCCGCACACGGTGTGCTCGCCTACGACCGGGCCATCATCAAGAAGGAACAGGCCCAGGTCAGCAACGGAACGCTCAAGCTGGTAGGCGAGCGGATGGCCAGCCCGGTCAAGAAGAGCGGAACGCGAGCTTTTAAGACCGCGTACCTCGACACAATCGGCAAGTTCTCACAGAAGTATGGCCGATGGGAGATGCGCGCCAAGGTACCGCTGTCGGCCGGTGATTCAAAGGGCGTCTGGCCGGCGTTCTGGATGCGTCCGGACGGCGCGGCTACCGGTGGCGAGATTGACATCATGGAGGGCTACGGAACGCCCAGCTCCGCTAACACCAATTTCAATCCTGCCAACCGCACGGAAGGTACCCTGCACTTCGATCAGACCGGCAAGAGCAAGACCAATTCCTGGATTCCGGTAACCTCCAAACTGGACGCCGGATTCCACACCTGGGCCTTCGAGTGGACCCCGCAGGGAATGATCTGGTTGTTTGATAACAAGCCGTACAAGAAGGTTAAGCGAAGCGATTATGCCGCCTACAACGCCGCCTTTGAAACTGCCGCGAAATTCCATATCCGAGTGAACTTGCAGTTCGGATCACCATACTGGGGCTACCCGGACAACAAGAACGCCAGAATCACCAAGGACCGTTCCGTGTACGAGATTGACTACATTCGCGCCTGGGCGTACCAGAAGTAGTCCAATGCTCCAATGCCCTCCCGTTGACCGGTCGGCGGGAGGGCACTTCTCCTCAGGCGGTCTGCATGTGCTCGGACACGCGAGGTCTGCGGAGTTCCTGACGGCGGGTAACACCCAATTTCCCGTAAATCCGGAACAGGTGACCTTCGACGGTCCGCTGGGACAGGGTGAAGAGGTTTGCTATGTCCTTGTTGCTGTAGCCCGCCTCGACCATCTCCACAATTTCCTGTTCCCGCGGCGTTAAGGCCGTGGCGGCGAGGGCTCCGGCAATGGACGGAATCGTGAGAGTGCCAAGGTCTGTTTGCAAACTCCGCAACTGGTGCAGGACAGAACTGCACTGGCGGTTCTCCCCGCGCTCCCTAAAGGCCCGCGCGGCGTAGGCAAGGCATTCGGCTGCAACCAGGTACTTTTGCGCCGTGCGGGCTTTCCGCGATGCCGCGCACATTTCTGCCGGGTCTTGGGAGGCCACCGCCTTGGCGAACTGGCTGATGACGCCGGCATCGGCCCCTTCCATGGAGGCCGCAAGCCTGGCCAGGCGATCCAACTGCCCGTGCTCGCCCAGCCTAACCAGGATTTCAAGGATGCCCTTCTCAGCAGTGAGTAGTCCCGCCGTATGGGCTTCGTCGCGCAGCTCCTGCAGCCGGTCCAAAGCAGCACTTTGAGCGCCGCGAGCCGCTATGACGTACGCTTTCGCCGTCAGCCATAGATGCGGCGGTCCCGCATAGGCGAGGGAGGCGAAGTCCACAGCGTAGGCAGTGGCGCGGTCCGGCTGTCCTAGCAGGGAGGAGGCATAAGCCGCCATGCCCAGGGCATAGGGCAACAGTTGCTGCGGATCCGAGACGTGCAACGCCTCGACTGCCGGAACAAGCTTTTCCAGGGCTGTCTGGATCCTGCCCTGCCTCCAGTTCACCGCGGCGTCGAAGAATGCCGCGGTACCGCCGACGTAGACCAGCATGTTGGAAGGAGCATCCGCATAGGAAGCGGTCTCTTCCAGGGCTTCCTCGTAGCGACCCGCACTAATGAGCAGGTCCAGGTGGCGGCTGAGAACAAAATCTGAGAGGAAAACCGGTCCGTTTATGTCCGCCGCGAGCCGCGCCACAGCCTCCCTGGTGAACCGGAGGGCTGCCTCTCCTCTGCCGGACGCCCCGAGACATTCCCCCAAAAGGGCCAGCGCCAGCACCTGTACGTCCCTGTCTACGCCAAGACTCGTAGCTAGGCCCCGCAACTCCTGTTCGAAATCGGCGGAACTGAAATCGCCCGTCAAGGACAAGGCAAGCAGCTGCACGAGCTGGACACCCTGCCGACCGCGCTGAATCCGTCTGCGGACCACCGCATCCTCCCCGGCTGCAGCTCCAATCCGCTCGATCGCAGTCAGCCATTCATCCGCCAGCCGGCGGAGGTCCTCGGGCCGCCGGCCGCCCCGCAACGCCAGCTCCGCAGATAAAAGGCCAGCCGCCTTGAGAGTCCCCAGATCAGGGGCGGAACCTAGGATGCCGTCCAGCAGTGACTGTGCCTGGGACGCATTGGACAGGCTGAGATGGGCGCGCGCCATTTCCACCCGCGCCTCGGTGACGTACGCCGGATCCCTCACCGCTGCTGCAAGGCGAAGGGCGAGCCTGGGATCAAATATCCCGTTAGCGGTTTTCGCGCTCTCCAGCAGCACGCTATCTGCGATCTTTTCGCCACAGTCCAATGCCCAGCCAACACGCAGCGGGTCGCCGCCTCCGGGCACCGCGAGGGTATTCATTGCACCCAACACCCGCTGCCGGATGCCTGCGCTTCGTCCCGCGGGGATCACAGTGCGCAGCACCTGGGCGTGAAGCGGGTGGACAAAGCGCACCCCGTCACTAGCATCTGCCGAAATTTCCAGCAGACCGGAGTCCCGCAGCGCGGAAATGCCCCCTTCGTCCACGAGCTGCTTGAGTACCCTGTGCGGAATAGGCTCCGCGAGGGAGACTATCTCCAAAGTTTCATGTTCACGGTCGGACCGCTGGAAAAGAAGGCCCTTGACGAGGTCGATGATCCTTTCATCCGGTTCACCCAGCCCCTCCTGGAGTAGCCAGACGCCCTTTCTCTGGACCAAACTCCCCGTCCTCTGTGCGTGACTGATCAACGCGCGCACGAAGAGCGGATTCCCACTGGACAGCCTTGAGAAGATCTCCGCGGTGGATCGAACAACATCCCCGTTCAGCACACGTCGGCATAGTTCGCCGACAGACGCAGAACTTAGTGGCTGCAATCGGATCTGTGCCAGCAGACCCTGGTCGAAGTACGCACGCAACTCGCTGCCCTGTAGGCCCGCCGTGCGGGCGAGGATCAGCAGACGGACGACGCCGGACATCCCCAGTTGAGCGATGACATGCCGACTCTGCTGATCCAACTCCTGGACGTCGTCGACCACCAGCAGGGCCGTTGATTCTGCCGGCGTCTGTCTGCGCAGCTGTGCAATCAGGGCCCGCAGAACAGCCATTTCGGTCCCCGGCCCCTCGGTTGCCGTGCCATCCAGGTAGCCGCCCAACGCCCCGTATGGCACTTTTGCCAGGACGGACCGCCCGTGAACGTGGAAGGGCTTGACCCTCTCACCGAACTGACGGATAACGGCCTGGGCTAGGGCGGATTTCCCCATCCCGGCTTCCCCGCTGATCATGGCTCCTGCCAGATCCGGATCAAGAACGCTTGCGCGCACGGCTTCCAGAGCATCGCTTCGTCCAACGAGGATCTCATCCGCGGGAAAACGGCTCATTGCGCCACGGCTTCCTGCGCCAAAATGCCCGACAGCTGGCGGCGGTTCTTGACGTTGAGTTTTGCATAGATCTGGTACAGATGACCTTCAACGGTCCGGACGGACACCCCCAGGCGTTCAGCGATCTGGCGGTTGCTGGCACCTTCGGCGGTCCAGCGGGTGACTTCGGCTTCGCGGGAGGTGAGCAGCCGTAGCCAGCCGGTGGATCCTGCGGCATCTTCGTCCCGTTCAGCGCGGTGCAAGGAGCGCCGGAGTATCCTCACCGCCGACCTGTCGCCGGAAGCGGACACGATTTCAAAAGCGGATTTGGCCGCCTCCTTCGCGAACAGGCGGTTGCCCAGAGCCGCAGCCGTTTCCACGGCCTGCATCAGCAGCTGGCTATCCTGTGACAGGATGCCTCGGGCATACACGGTACAGAGACCGGCGAGAGGTCCCTGCTGAGCAGCGGCAATCTGCGCCAGGCGTGGCGCAACCTGAGCATGTCCGTGCCTCAGGGCACCAGTGAGGACCAGCATCTCGTGAGTCAGCGAACCAGTCCTGCGGTCTTCCTCGGCGAGGGAAAGCAATTGGTCGATCGCTTTCGCTTTCGAGGCAGGTCCCAGGGCGCCTTTTGCCATTGCAGCAAAGTAAGCGGCGCCGCTGCCATCTTCCCAACTGCACGCGACTTGATGGTCTTCGGCAATTGCAAGGTATTCGGCAGCCTGCCCATCCTTGCCCTGCAAGCTACAGCAGTAGGCGGCCGCGGCAGCGGCCGCTCCCGCGGCCCCACGCGATTCCCAGGCCTGAAGCTGCCGCAGCGCGGGAACCAACCGTTCCAGTGCGGCCTCGGGTTCGCCAGCATGGGCGTGAAGAATCCCTTCCGCCATTTCAACCGAGCAAGCCTCGATCGCTGGTGACAAGGCCGCCAGCGAGATCCTGTAATCCAGCAGTTCATAGCTGTGCCGCCGTTTACCCGCGTAAAAGAAGACATTGGCAAGGCTTGCGGTCACTTTCAGCGCCGTCCCGATAGGCACCATGGATGACTTCACCTGAGCGAGCAGAGAAGTGGCGAGATCGAGGGCTTCCTGCTGCCGTCCTGTCATGGCCCAGCCTTCGCAAAGCCGGCCTGTGAGTTGCAGCTTCAAATCGGGCAGCCCGTCCCAATATTCTTGGCCCGAACGTTCAAGAAGTTCCGCTAGATCCCCATAGAAGCCCCGGTAAGCGGCGAGATCAGCCTGGGCCAGCAGCAACTCACATTCCAAAGCCTTCACTTCCGCAGCGGACAGCACCCTCTCTCCTGCCGCCCGCTCAGAGTTAAGCCGACTCAGGACGTCATCAAGAATTGACTGCGACCGGTGGCCTTGGCCAAGACGGCATTCAATGCGGCTTTCGCACAGGGCGAGGCGGATCGAGTCCCCAGTCGCGGGTTCCTCCTGTGTTTGGGCACGATAATACGCGAGGGCATCGGCCGCCTCTTCATTATGACCTCCGTTCAACAGCGCATGCACGGCCTCCAACACAAAGGAGGCCGACTCCCGGTAGGACGACAGCGCCGTCGAGAATCTCAGTGCAGCATCATACTGTGCGAGGTGATTGGCCAACCGGGCTGCGGCCAGCGCCCTCTGATCGTCCAGTTGGGCTTTACAATCCAGCGTCCAGGCCGCGAAGCCCAGCAGGCATTGGTCTGCGAGCTCGGCGGAGGACGATGCCTGGGCGACACTGTGATACAACTCGCTACTGCGGCCCTGCGTCAACTGGCCTCTGACCACGTCTTGAATCAGGCGGCTCTTGATCCGAACAGCATGCGGGATATCGGGGTCCCGCTCCAGCAGGCCACGCTCCTGCAAGACGTCGAGGTCGTCCGGATCCGCGAGGGCAAACAGCGCCTGCAGCGGCAGGGATTCGACCAGGGCCATGATTTCCAGCAGTTCCCGCTGGCTAAAAGACAAATTCGAAAGCCTCGTGGCAACCAATTCCGAGGTTTGCCGGCCAAACGGCAATTCGCCGGACGCCAGAACCCATACTTCGGCCCGCAACAGCAACTGGCCCGATTCGGTGAATTCGCGGCACAACGTTTGGAGGAATAAAGGATTGCCACCGGCCGCCCGCCATAGTGTGTGGGCCGCAGCACGTGAAACAACGCCACCGAGTTCAACTGATAGCAGCTCGCTGGCTTCTTGGGCGGTCAGGGGTTCGACGTCGAACCGTTCCAGGGAGCCGCTACGCCAGAGACTGATGAAATCATCCGATGTGCGCGTGAAGTCCTGGCAAAGCACAATAACCTTAGCCCGGCCTGTCAACGTCAGTTCGCTGATCACCATTGCGGACAGATCGTCCAGCTCTTCGGCATTGTCAACAACTAGGATGGTCTGCCGCCCCCCGGAGCGGCGGTCCAGTGCCTGGGCCAGCCCCTGCAGTACCGGCCCTGGCTGGTCGAAAGACTCGATTTCCAGCTCCGAAAGCAGAAAGTTCAAGGCCCCATAGGGCATGTTCCGCGAAAAATGCGTGCCCCGGATGGCTACCACATGGAAAGCGTGACCGGCCTTTTTCAACACATGGTGGGCCAAAGAGGTCTTACCAATACCTGGCTCACCGACGAGGACAGACCCCTTGGCGGGTGAGGAAACCAAGGCCTGCAAAAGGTCCTCCCCCACCTTCAGCCGGCCCACAAATGATTTCGCTCGAAATGAAGTCTGCACGGTTCCCCCAACCAGGCGCAATTTCAAAACTTCCCCACTAGAAGCACTCGCCCAAAGGTCTATTCCCCAATAGTCCCTTCATGAAGCCTAGGCCGGTGCGGCAGAACTGGCATGAGTACGTTATACCGGGGGTATTACTCGCATCGAGACCGTTCACATGGGACACTACCTGCAATTCCGGGGTGACTACTCGGATTACCACGATGAAATTGGCGTAACGAGCTGGTGAACTCCCAGCGGCGGGCGCAAAAAGGGGCCGACGGTGGAATGAGGCTGGCCGAGTCTCAGAGGCCGCCCATCGTCGGCCCCGTCTGTGTAGTTAATAAGGCTATGAGCACGCTCTTGAACGTGCCGCCCACGCGGCCGGCGAGCTCGTCGAGCACCATCTTTCCAACGTTGTGGCGCGTCTGGATGTAGCAAGTCCCAACAGGCCCCCATTTAAGGGGGCGACGTCAGTACTTTGATTAGACGAGCCAGGCTCAGCCGTCCAAGCGCCGGCAACGGATTCCCGCCGCAGCGGATACTCATGCCCACGTAGCCTTAGGAGACCTACGGCCCGCCTCATTCCACACCCGTGGTGCCGGGCGATCGCAGGGGCTGGAAAGGGGCCGACGATGGGATGGGGGTGGCCCAGTCTCATAAGCCGCCCATCGTCGGCCCCCGCTTAAGGAGCCACTGTGGCTAATCCGATTCTAGGCAATCGCGCTGAAACGATCCAATCGACGAGTCTGTGACGCCTTTGGGCTCACTCCTGCTTGGCGGTGCCATGGTATTTTTGCTGCGCGGTCAGCAGCCCCTCGCGCAGCAGAAGTTCCGCAGCATCTGCGGCCTCGTCCACGAGGAACGGCAGGTCTTTCTTTTCCGCCGTCGAAAAATCGCGCAGCACATGGTCGGCCGTATCCATGCGCCCAGGCGGCCGGCCCACACCAATGCGGACCCGGTAGTAGTCCTTGGTGCCCAGTGCCTTGGACATGTCGCGAAGGCCGTTGTGCCCGCCTTCTCCCCCGCCGATCTTAAGCTTGATCGTGTTGAAGGGAATGTCGATCTCGTCATGCATGGCAATCACATGGTCTGGTGCAATCGAGAAGAAATTGCACAGCGCCGCCGTCGGCCCTCCTGAAAGGTTCATAAACGTTAGCGGTTTGGCCAGCACCACCCGGGGACCTCCGATACCCATACGCCCTTCCAAAACCTGGGCGTGGGTCTTGTGCGACTTGAACGAACCGCCGATCCGAGCGGCAAGCTGGTCGAGGGCCATCTGGCCGACGTTGTGCCGATTGCCGCTGTACGCAGGGCCGGGGTTACCCAGACCGATTATCAGCCAGGTGTCGCTGCTCACGGGGAAGGTGCTCCTTGGTCGGTGGAGGAGGTTAACGATTTTCCTAAGGAAAGACCAAAGCCCCCGGCGAATGCGAAAAGCAGTCACCGGGGGCTTTGACGAAGCGTTGTTACTCAGCCGGGGTTTCGGCGGTCGGTGCTGCGGCTTCGGCCGTCTCAGCTTCAGGCTCGGCCACAGCGGGCGCGGAAACCGCGGCAATCACGGTGTCTTCCGGAATCAGCAGGCTGACGCCGGAGGGCAGTTCGATGTCGGTGGCGTGGACGTGCTCGCCGACGTCGCGGCCCTCAACGTTGATGGTCAGCGTCTCCGGCAGCGCGGTCGCATCGGCTTCCACCAGGACGGTGAACTCTTCCAGATCCAAGACGGCGCCCGGGGCAACTTCGCCGGCAACGTGGATGTTGACGTCGACGTGCACCTTTTCGCCCTTGCGGACGGTCAGCAGGTCAACGTGCTCGATGATCTGGGCGATCGGATCCCGCTGGATGTCCTTGGCCAGGGCCAGGTGCTCTTTACCGTCAACGTCAAGGGTTAGCAGCGCGTTGGAGGTCCGCAGCGCCAGGGTGGTGGCCTTCTGCGGCAGCAGAACGTGCAGCGGCTCTGCGCCGTGGCCGTAGATAACGGCGGGGATCTGTGCGTTGCGGCGAGCGCGGCGAGCCGCGCCCTTGCCGAATTCGTTGCGGACTTCAGCTGCGAGCTTCTGCTCGGACATGGTGTTCTCCTTGTGCTGGATGATTCAGGGCGGGTGTCTAGAGACCGACCCACCGCACTGAAACCAGTGCAGAGAAGCGAAGCTGCTAGCCACCGTCGATAACGGAGAGTCGGTTCCGGCTCTCCCTCGCCTAGGCAATGCTTCAACTTTACCAGCCGGGATCTCGCATCAAAAAATCACGGCGGCGACCTGAGTTCGTCCGGGGTTCGATCCTTGCCCGCAGACTCCGCGCAAAGCCCTGACATGGCAAAAGGGCCGACGATGGCAGAGGCTGGCCCACATCTCTTCAGGCGTCCCATCGTCGGCCCCTCTCAGAGAGCCTTGCCGGCCGGGTGGAACTCAGCCAGCCGCAACGTCCGTCATCCGGCCTTGCCGTCGAAGAGGCTGGTGACCGAGCCGTCCTCGAAGACCTCCCGGACCGCGCGGGCGATCAACGGGGCAATCGACAGGACCGTCAGCTCCTTGAAGTTCTTCTCCGGCGGGATCGGCAACGTGTTGGTGACCACCACTTCCCTGGCTCCGCTTTCGGACAGCCTGCGGGCGGCCGGATCGGAGAACACTGCATGAGTGGCCGCGATGATGACGTCCTTGGCACCGGCGTTCATCAGGACCTGGACGGCACCGGAAATGGTTCCGCCGGTGTCGATCATGTCGTCGATCAAAACGCAGGTGCGCCCCTCAACCAGGCCCACGACCTGCTTGGACACCGCCTGGTTGGGCACGGTGACGTCGCGGGACTTGTGCACGAAGGCCAGCGGCGCCCCGCCAAGGCGTTCGGCCCACTGTTCGGCGACGCGCACGCGGCCGGTATCGGGGGAAACCACCGTCACGTTGTCCAGGTCCACCCGGGTGCGGACATATTCGGCCAGCAGCGGAATGGCCATCAGGTGGTCGACGGGTCCGTTGAAGAATCCCTGAATCTGCGCGGTGTGCAGGTCCACGGAGATCAACCGGTCAGCGCCGGCCGTTTTGTACATATCCGCCACCAGGCGTGCCGAGATGGGCTCGCGGCCGCGGTGCTTCTTATCCTGACGGGCATACGGGTAAAACGGAGCCACCACGGTGATCCGCTTCGCCGAGGCCCGCTTGAGGGTGTCCACCATGATCAGGTGCTCCATCAGCCACTCGTTGATCGGGGCCGGGTGCGCCTGCAGGACGAAGGCGTCGGTGCCGCGAACGCTTTCCTCGAACCGCACGTAGATCTCGCCGTTTGCGAAGTCGTAGGCGGACGTGGGCAGCAGTTCGATGTCCAGTTCTTTGGCGATCTGCTGCGCCAGTTCAGGATGTGCACGTCCAGAAGCCAGTACCAGCCTCTTTTCGCCCTGTGCCTTGATTCCGCTCATGAAGGATCACTTTCTACAGTTGGAGATTGCGTGGAGGAGGTTCGTGAGGCGGCTTCCGCTGAGGAGCTGCGGGGGCGGTTCTTCTGTACCCACCCTTCCAGGTTCCGCTGCGGCGCAACGTTGATGGCGAGCGCACCGGCCGGGACGTCCTTGCGGATGACGGCACCGGCACCGGAATAGGCGCCGTCACCCACCTGCACGGGGGCTACGAAAACCGTGTTGGAGCCGGTGCGCACGTTGGAGCCGATGACGGTGCGGTGCTTCTTTTCGCCGTCGTAATTGGCAGTGATGTTGCCACAGCCGATGTTCGCATTCTCACCAATTTCTGCATCCCCGGCGTAGCCGAGATGGGACAGCTTGGCGCCCTTGCCGATGGTCACATTCTTGGTTTCGTAGAACGCACCGATCTTGCCCTTCTCACCCAGCACGGTGCCGGGGCGCAGGTAGGTAAAGGGGCCAACCGTCGCGCCGGGCCCGATCTCGGAGTCGGAGCCGTGCGTCCGGACCACGGAGGCGCCCTCGCCCACGGTCACGTTCTTCAGCGTCGTGTCCGGACCCACCACGGCATCCGAGGCCACATGCGTTCTCCCGTGCAGTTGGGTCCCGGGCAGCAGCGTCACATCTGTCCCGAACGTCACCGTCGAATCGATCCAAGTGGTCGCCGGATCCACGATGCTGACGCCGGAGCGCATGGCAGCATCCAGGATCCGCCGGTTGTGCTCTGCGCCCAGGGCTGCCAACTGAACCCGGTCATTGGCGCCCTCCACCTGCCACCGGTCTGCGGTGACGACGGCGGCAACCCGCCCGCCGTCGGCCCGCGCCAGGGACAGCACATCGGTGAGGTACTTCTCGCCCTGGACGTTGTCCGTGGTGATTTTGGACAGTGCACCGCGAAGCACCGTCGCGTCGAAGGCATAGATGCCGGAATTGACTTCGCGGATGGCCCGCTGATCCTCGGTGGCGTCCTTGTGTTCCACAATCCCCTGGACGCTGCCGTCCGCGGCCCGGACAATCCGGCCGTACCCGCCCGCATCATCGAGGACCGCAGTCAGCACGGTGACGGCGTTGCCGCTGGAGGCATGCTCGGCGACCAGGTTCCGGAGCAATTCGCTGGCTAGGAGCGGAACGTCCCCGTACGTGACCACCACGGTCCCATCCAGCCCTGCCGGCAGGGCCTCCAAGGCCACCTCCACCGCCCGGCCTGTTCCGGGGATTTCGTCCTGATCAACAATCAGGACGTCCGGGTCCAGTGCGGCAATGTGTTCTGCCACACGGTCCCGCTCGTGGCGTACGACGGCGGCCAGCACCGTGGGTGCCAGCCCGCGGGCTGCGGCGAGCGCATGGCCCACCATGGAAATACCGCCGATCTCATGCAGGATCTTCGGTTTCTTGGACTTCATTCGGGTGCCCGCCCCCGCGGCCAGAACGATGACCGCTGCCGGCGATAAAGCTGATTTGACGTTTTTTTCGTGGACGTCTTGGGGGCTCACTAAGTGGCACTCCTCGCTGCGCTGATTCCGGTGTAGCCGGAAAATGGGGGTTACGGCATCTTATCTGCCACAACACCGCACGTTCACCGGCCGGTGATCGTTCCGCCCATAGGATTCGAACCTATACTCCACAGCTCCAAAGGCTGGGGTGCTGCCATTACACCAGGGCGGAATGTGCCGCGCAGGATTGCCCCCTCGGCACAAGTGTCCATTTTGCCACGACTTTCGACCCCGATGCGACTTGGCGTCGGACGGGTGTCGTCTGGGTGTAACCGCTTGCGACGCTTAGCCGGCGGCAAGCGGTTGTCATCGCGCGGCGGGCTGGTTCACGCAGCGGGACTTCCATCAGCCATGAGGCGTCAGGCGAGTACGCAGGAGTGGCTTATTCGGGAAGCGATGACGCCATACTGGTGAGGTCGGCGTCCACTTCATCTGCGGCAGCGGGGAGTCGTGCCCCACTCTGCAGGAGTTGGGCGATCCGCTTCGCTGACACGGGTTTGCTGAAGTAGAACCCTTGGCCCCCTGCACAGCCCAAATCACGAAGCTGTTCGGCCTGCTCCTGCGTCTCGATTCCTTCGAAGATCGCATCGAGCCCGGCAGCACGGATGAGCTGGAGCACCGCGGCGATAAACTCCTGCTGCGACCCGTCGGCTGAATGCGTGGCAATGATGGAACGGTCGACTTTGACCAGATCCACTGGCAACTCGCGCAGGTAGCTGATCGATGAGTAGCCGGTGCCGAAGTCATCGATTTCGATACCAATGCCGAGCTTACGTAGGGCCAGCAACGAGTAGGTCTCAACTTCTCCGCCGGTTACCAGGCCGGTTTCGGTGATTTCCAGGACCAGTGACTCGGCGGCTATCCCGGAATCCCTCAAGACGCCGCGGACATGATCCACCAGATCGATCCGCTGCAGCTCGGCGACGGACAGATTGACGCGAATTTGGAACCCGGGGTCCAAATCCAATTCGGCCGACCACTCGGCAAACTGATGCGCAGCGGCCGAGAGAGTCCAGCGGCCGAGGTCAATGATCAGGCCGGTCTGCTCGGCCATGGGAATGAAGTCGCTGGGCATGACGCGGCCCCGCACCGGGTGGTTCCACCTGACCAGTGCTTCCACTCCGAGTAGACGCCCAGTGCACAGATCCACCACTGGCTGGTACTCAAGCTCAAAGCCCCCGGTGGCTATGGCCCCGCGGAGTTCGGACGCTATCTGATTGTGCAACTGCCGCGCTTGCAGCATGTGCGACTGGAAGACCTTGATGCGGTTCTGCGGATCCTTCTTCGCCTCATACATGGCTGTATCCGCGTCGAGCAACAAGCTTTGCGCGCTCTGCCCGGTATCGGCCACTCGGACGCCAATGCTGGCTTGCGGCCAGACTGTCAGTTCGTCGAGCCGAACATCGTCGTTAAGGACTCCCACAATCCGGTGGGCAACCTGAAGCGCAAGATCTGTTGTGGCACGCGGCAACAGGATGGCGAATTCATCTCCCCCCAACCGCGCCACTGTGTCTACGTCGCGCACAATGGACCGAAGCCTGTTCCCCACCACCGTCAGCACGCGGTCTCCGGCGTCGTGGCCAAAACTGTCGTTGACCTGCTTGAAAGAATCCAGATCCAGCAGAAGCAACGCCGGCGTCCGCTGGCCGGACCGTGCGTCCTCGAGGGCAGCGGCCATTTCATTAGCCAAGGCGGTTCGGTTGGCCAGACCCGTCAGGGCGTCGGTCAAGGCCATACGGCTCATGTCCCGATGAGCCTGCCGCAGCTCCGCCGTGCGAGTTTCTACCCGCCGTTCCAGCTCTGAGTAGCTAAGCTCCAGTTCTTCAGCCAGGAGATTAACCCCGGTGATCACCGCGTCGATCTCGTCCCGTGCTGGCGAGGGCTCAACTCGTGTGGTCAGGTCACCGCCAGCCAAGCTAACCATGCCGTCGACCAGCCGCTGGAGCCGCGGGTCAGGATTATGCGGCATTATCCCGTTCCAGCCACTCAAGGGCCTGGGGTTCGGAGTCGAAATAGCGGACGGGGCATTCAGTGGGTTCGGTGCCCAGCACGAAATTAGCTATCACCCGGTCCACGGGCGACTCGCCGACCAAGGCAATCGCGGACGCGTTCGTCTGCCGGCCGAGCATGGACCGTGCCATCCGCGAAATGGAAGCCACGCCCTTCAATCGCATGAGTACGCGGCAGGGCTGCCCGCCTGAAAGCACCTGAAGCCGTGACGAGGTAGTGTCGGCAACTTCGTCGGTAAACGCAACACCCCTGGGAAGGTCGACACTGATGATGCCGTCTCCAGAACGACTGATGTCAGCAGCAGCGGCAGTGGCCGCACCGACTACGCCGCCCATACAGCCGCGTCGTCGTTAGATACCGCTCCTACAACCCTTTCGGGCCAGTCATGACCTAACACGTGCATCCGCTCCCCAACGATTCGAAGGGAGCGTACGCTCCCATCCAACAAATTCAGAACTACTGCTTCAACACCGCAACGGCTTCCGCCCTTTGTTCATAGCGTAAACGAACGATGTTCACGACACACCCAATGACACGACGAATAATACATTCATGAGGCTTGCGGAAACCCTGCGATTTCCGCCGCGACCTGAGCTGCACGGTCCTTCGCCCCCGCTTGACTGAAGTAAGCCTGGCTGTCCTTCAAATGGCGCAGCGCAGCTTCGCAATCACCTTGTTTACGGAGTGCCCTGGCGAGCAGCATGTTTGCCTCGCCAGCGGATTGATGCGCCATCTTAACCGGCGCGGCGCAAATTGAGGTAAGCAGTCGAACCGCGCCACCCATGTCACCATTCAAGTAGTACCAATGGGCACGATTGAGAACGTTCGTTGAACTATCTCCGTCGTCCGTCCCGATGATCGTCGATGCCAACTCGGCACGCTCCATACAATCGGCCGTTTCGGCATCAGCTATGCCGGCAGTCAGCCGCATCGCTGCCGAGGCTCGGTTGAACCACGCCCACAAGGCCAGATCATTAGAAGGCGAAAGGCGCTCGGCTGCTAATTGGTGATACTTCACGCCGACGTTCGGCTGCTGCCGCAGGAAGGCGACGTTACCTGCAACCCAGTAGCACTTTCCCGTCGTTTGAGTATCGATATTTGAGTCAACCAGCTGAAGCAGTTTTTCACTCTCCTGCCAAGCGCGATTTAATTGGTCACTCTCAGCTAAGGCTGCGATCAAAGCAAGCATTGAGCCAATACGCAGGTCTTGAGCAACTTCGCCATCCCTCGCCGTTTCAACGGCCCTGGCACCGTACGCAAGGGCTTGTTCTAGCTCACCTACAGCCTGACTCACGTCTGACAGGAGATTCAGCACTCGACACTGCAGTTCGCTGGATCCAACTGTCAGCGAATGTTTCAAGAGCAGTTCGGCTGTTTCAATGCATGAACGGTTATGACCCATCTCGCGCTGGCATTCAGCTTGGAACATTGTCATCTGCCACCATGTTGAGTCATCGCCCGCGGTCGACGCCTTGGAAGAAATTTCCTTCGCGATCCTCAATGCTTGTGCATATTCTCTCCGGCGGAATGCCTCGCGTGCCCTCAGTTCAGCAAGGACACCGCTTCCCTCAGGAACGACGGATACCATTTGCGAATCCTCCAAGCATAAGCGGCAAGGCCGACAGATCAGACTTCTAGTCTCTGATCATATTCTGCCGAGGCGTCACAATGCGGGAAGGGATAGATGTGTCGTTTAAGTCATGGCTATTCGTACTCCTGGCTGTACACTAAGGATGTCACCGTTGCTTGCACAGATTTGCGAATCAGTGCATAAAAAGAGGGAGCCCGCCCGATGAAGAAGTTCTCGGCATCAGTACTCGTTGCTGCAGTTCTGGCCATTACAGGGGCAACAGCTGCCTCAGCCGCCGACGCCGATTATCAGGCGATCACTATCGTCAAGTCGGCTCCGCTTGGCGGCGGTGCAACGACTCAGAGTGGCAACTGGCCGCACTAATTAGTTGACAGAGCGGAATACGTTCCGCTCACCGGCTGAGGCCGTGGCATGCATCTTCGGATGCGTGTCACGGCCTTTGTGCTTTTAAGAAACGGTGACAGTGCTGGTGGACTCGGCCGCGTGATGCTGGCCGTCGTCGGCTGACAGCGGCAGGGTGATGGTGAAGGTGGTGCCGACTCCGACGGTTGATTCGACGGAAACGCTGCCGCCGTGCTGGTCCACCATCCCCTTGACGATCGCCAGGCCCAAGCCGGTGCCTTGAATGGCGTGCGCGTTGGACGCGCGGTAGAAGCGGGAAAATAGTTGCGGCAAATCGTCGTCCGGGATGCCGATCCCGCTGTCGGCGACCGTCACGATGGCGCAGGGAACACCGCCGTCGTGATCAGTGCCGGAACCGACGGTGACACGCACTGTCCCATCCTGCGGGGTGAACTTGACGGCGTTGGACATGATGTTGGCAAAGACCTGTTCGAGCATCTTGGCATCACCGTCGGCGGCGAGCCGGGTGTCCAGCCCCTCGCCTACGACATTGACGTTCTTGGCTTGAGCCGCCGGCTCCAGAGCGGTGACCACCATGCGCAGCAACTGCGGCAGGTCCACCGGCTCCGTCTTTAATCCGCTGCTCTGGAAATCCATCCTCGACAGCGTCAGCATGTCTTCGATCAGCTCACGCAGGCGTGTGGCATTCCGTCCCACCACCTTGAGCATCCGGGCAACGGACTCCGGGATTTCACCGGCGTCCCCGTCCAGCACCAGTTCCAAGTAGCCGGTGATTGACGTCAGCGGGGTCCGGAGCTCGTGGTTGACCGTCGCCACGAAGTTCGACTTTGCTTGGTCCAGTTCGCGGAGCTTTTCCACGACTTCTTGCTGCGCCGTGATGAGGTGCCCTTGGATGAGCCCGTGGGCCAAGTTTCCGGCCACATGTTGCAGCAGCGAAATTTCGGCCGGGGCCCACGACCGTGGCTGCCCATGGCGGACGAGGCAAATCAGTCCGAACGCTTTCGACCCCTGTCCCAGCGGGGCCAGCATTGACGCCTTTCCCCGCGCGGTGGCAAACCATTCGGTGATACCGGGGTGCTCTGCGAAGTCGATCCTGCCATTGTCAGCCGAGGTGAGTACGCTGCCCTTGGTCCAGAGAGCGGAGGCCAGGTGCAGCACCTGCTCGTCGGTTCGATGCGGCATCGCCGTGGTGTCTTGAGCGGATTCGCTGGCCCACTCTGCGTCCGTGTGCGGCACCCTTTCGTCGTCCAAGGTGCGGATCCAGACCTGGTCGGCTTCGAAGGCCGCCCCGATCCCGCGCAGCGCGAGGGTGATCATCTCGTTCGGGTCGTTGGTGCTGCGGATCCCCTCGGATACGCCCCGGATTTGGTCCCGCAGGACAGCCACGCCGTTGCGCTCACGGCGCCGGTGTTCCGATCTGGCGAGGGTCACGCGCACGCGGTTGACCACGTTGGATGAGGACAGCGGTTTGATCAGATAGTCCGAGACGCCCATCTCATAGCCGCGTTCGACCAGCGGCAGTTCGTCTTCGGTGGCCATCAGCATCACCCGCCATTGGGCCCCGGCCTGGCGGTCGGAAAGCCGGCGCACGGCTTCCATCCCTGCCAGTGACATATCGCCGGCGTCCACCAAGAGGATATCCGGTGGATTGCGCTGCAGTTCGTCCAAGACCAAGGCTGCCGTGGCAAGGGCCGTCACGTTCATTCCGGCAGCTTCCAGGACGGTGCTAAGGAAGTCACGGCTCGCGGCATCGGATGCCCCGATCAGTACCGTTGGGCGAACTGCTGTCCCGAGTTCACCTGCAACGGTCCGCACTGCGATTCCTCCTGCGTTGAATGCGGCCCGGCGTCGTCCGGCCCCCTGACATTATGAATGAAGACTAGCAGTGCCCTCGGAAGGGAAACGGCAGATTACGGCAGGAGTTTCCAAGCCGACGCGAAGACACCGGGCGTCGGCCAGCGGACACCGGTTGGGGCGCTGGCGGTTCAGCCGGCGGCGCCCACGCCACCGAGGGTGCGCAGCCGGCTGGCAATCCGGGAGACGTCCACCGCGGACGGGCTGGTTGACGGCCCCAGGTCCAGCGGCTCGGCACTGATGAGCGTCAGCGGAACATCGGCGTCATAGAGGATGTCCACGATATTGCTCAAGCGTTGCCAGCCGTTCATGCTGATGTCCCCGCGGCGCGGCACGCCGGAAATGATCCAGTGTGCGGAGTGCGGCAGCAGCGCCAAATAGTCGGAGGCGGCGGTGGGACCTTCGCACAGGTCTTGGAAATCAAACCACACTTCGTCCGCGGTGCACCGGAGGACTGGAAGCGGCTGGCTCCCCGGTCGTAGCTCCTGGGCCTCGGTTGTGGTTGGCCACTCAAGACCGGCCTCGGTGACCCGTGGGTCATTGGGACCGTGCGGGGCGATCACCAAGGCACCGTCGCTGAATCCCCCAGGGCGTGCACCGCCGTCGTCATCCTGCCCGCCGGGCCGTCCGGTAGACAGCGTGCGGTAGTCCAGGGGGCCGGCGATGGAGGCCACGTGCATGGTGCGGCGGATCAACGCAATGGTCGGCTCGAACAGGGAGTGGAAGACCTCACTGGGCATGAGCTGCTCGGGCGGATAGTTGGATGTGGCCACCAGCGTGATGCCGCGGCGGTGGATCTCACGCAGCAGCCGCGCCAGCAACTGGCCGTCGCCGGGATCGTGTACATGGAATTCGTCCACGACCAGCAGGGTGCAGTCCTGCAGCAGGGCCTCAATGGCCATGTCGACGGCGCTGGTACCCGGTGGCCGGGTGGCCGGGTCCTGCGCGTCGCGCCGGTGGGCGTGCAGTTGGCGGAAAAGGTCGTGGAAATGTCAGCGCTTCTTATCCGGGAGGTCCAGTGCGTCGAAAAACTGTCGGGCCAGCCAACTCTTGCCGCGTCCCACCGGACCCCACAGATAGAGCCCGCGGCGCTTGCCCGAAAGCGGCAGTGCACTCGCCGCCAGTCTGGCGCCGGCATCGGCCAGCAACCGCGCTGCCTGCTGCTGGTCTTCATCCATCCGGAAGCGTGCTGTGGAGGCTGCGTGTTCGAAATGGTCGAGCAGCCGCTGGCGCGTGCGAGCTTTGCTCTGCCTTCCGGCCGCCGTGTTTCCTGCGTCCACGCAGGCCCTCCTTCTCCCGGTCGCCACATCGCTTGGCCTGTCGCCACATCATTTGGCCGCTGGCCGCCAGTCCGCCGAGGCCGGGAACCAGCTTAACAGCGGCAGGGCGCCCCGGCTTCCCTTCTGGGAAGCACAGAGCGCCCTGCCGTGCGGAGTGTCAAGCGGCGAATGGCCGCCGGGACCCCAGGTTAGTTGGCAGCGACAGCAGCAGCGCGGACAGACTCCATGGCCTTGGTCCACGGGATGAGCTGGTCGATCATCGGAGCCAGGGTGCCGGCGTTCTGCTCGGTCGGCTTGAAGTCGGAGAAGTTCTCGAAATCGGTGAACAGGGAGAACATGACCTGGTTGCGCACGTGGGCGATCTGCAGTTCGGAGAGGATGTTGCGCAGGTGCTCGGCGGCGCGGGCGCCACCCATGGAACCGTAGGAAACGATGCCGGCGGCCTTGTTGTTGAACTCGACGTTCAGGTAGGACAGGGCGTTGGTCAGGGCCGGCGTGACGGTGTGGTTGTACTCGCCGGTGACGAAGATGAAGCCGTCGAACTCGTTGATCTTGGCCGACCAGGTCTTGGTGTGGTCGTTCTGGTAGTTCTGGTAGGCGGCCGGGTATGCTTCGTCCAGCAGCGGCAGGTTGAAGTCGGCGATGTCGACAACCTCGAACTCGGCGTTGGCGTTGCCGGCGGCCTGGGCGAGAACCCAATCGGCAACCTGCTTGTTGACTCGACCCGGACGGGTGCTGCCGGTAACGATAGCGATCTTGGTCATGAATAAACCCCTTCGAGGTCTGGTCCCGACGTGCCCCTACTGATGACACGTCATCGTTTTGTTGACACGTCAATCATGCAACAGGGAAACTTGATATGTCAACCAAAGAACTGAGAGGCGCACCGTGAACTCCGAAACCCGCTGGCTGAACGATCACGAGCAGGAGGTCTGGCGCGCCTTCCGGGAACTGCTGTGGGGATTTGAGTCGGCGATGGACCGCCAACTCCTGCGGGACTCCGACCTTTCGGGCGTGGAATATTCGGTGCTGGCCTCCCTCTCGGAGGCTGACGAGGGCGTCATGCGGGCGCGGGACATTGCGCAGCAACTGGACTGGGAACGCAGCCGGCTCTCCCACCTGCTCAAACGCATGGAAGCCCGCGGATTGGTGGAGCGGGTCACGTGCGCCACGGACGCACGCGGTTTCAACATCTCGATGACCCCGGCAGGCTGGGATGCCATCAGGCAGGCTGCACCCGGGCACGTGACCTTTGTGCGGGAGAACGTCTTCGACCCGCTGTCGGATGCCGAACGCGAGGCGCTGTTGTCCGCCACCACCAAGATGCAGCAGTCCATCCGCAATGCCGGCCTCTGGGGGAACACCGGAAAGTCCTCCTGAGCGGCAGGCTCACTCCACTATTTCGGAGACTTCCAGCCACTCCAATTCCAGGGCTTCCTTCTCCTCGGCGATCTCCTGGAGCTTCCGGTTCATCTCCGCCAGCCCGGAAAAGTCGACGTCGGCCTTGGCGCCGGCCGCGTGCATCTGCTCCTTGAGCTTGTCCTCCTGCTGGCCCAGCTTGCCCAGCTGGCGTTCAATCCGGTTGAGGTCCTTCTTGGCCTGGCGTTTGTCGGCCTCGCTATGGACGGTGCCGGAAGCCGTCTCGGCGGCGCCGCCGCTGGTCGGAGCCGGCGAGGATTTACCGGCGAGCGAGGCTTCGCGCAGGTCAAGGTACTGGTCCACTCCCCCGGGCAGGCTGCGGAGCTTGCCGTCGCCCAGCAGCGCCATCTGGTGGTCGGTCACCCGTTCCAGCAAGTAGCGGTCGTGCGAGACCACCACCAGCGTGCCCGGCCATCCGTCCAGCACGTCTTCCACCGCGGCCAGCGTGTCCGTATCCAGGTCGTTGGTGGGCTCGTCCAGCATCAGCACGTTTGGCTCGCCGACCAACAGCCGCAGCAGCTGCAGCCGCCGCCGCTCGCCACCTGAGAGGTCGCGCACCGGCGTCCACTGTTTCTCTTTGGAAAAGCCGAGCTGTTCCACCAGTTGGCCGGCTGACACCTCGCGTCCGCCGATGTTGAAGACCTGGCGTTCGCGCTGGATCACTTCCACCACGCGCAGATCCAAGACGTCGTCGAGTTCGCGCACCTCCTGGGTCAGCATGGCGGTCTGCACCGTCTTGCCCCGCTTGACCTTGCCGATCGTGGGCTGGATCTCGCCGTTCAGCAGCCGCAGCAAAGTGGTCTTGCCCGCACCATTGACGCCCACCAGGCCGAGCCGTTCACCCGGCGCCAGCCGCAAGGTGATGTTCTCGAAGAGAGGACCGGCTCCGCCGTCGCCGTCCGTTGGCCGGGGCGGCGGGGTGTAGGAGACATGCTCCAGGTCAAGCACGTCCTTACCGAGCCGCGCGGTGGCCATCTTGTTCAACGCCACCGCATCCCGGGGCTCGGGGACATCGGCGATGAGTTCATTGGCTGCTTCGATCCGGAACTTCGGCTTCGCGGTCCGGGCCGGGGCCCCGCGGCGCAGCCAGGCCAGCTCCTTCTTGACCAGCTGCTGCCGCTTTCCTTCGACGACGGCGGCCGTGCGGTTGCGTTCGGCGCGGGCCAGGACGTAGGCCGCATAGCCGCCGTCGAACGGGTCCACGACGCCGTCATGGACTTCCCAGGTCCGGGTACACACTTCGTCCAGAAACCAGCGGTCGTGGGTGATCACCAGGAAGGCGCCCTCATTCGGGCGCCACCGGGTCTTGAGGTGCCGGGCCAGCCAGGCCACGCCCTCGACGTCGAGGTGGTTGGTCGGCTCATCGAGCATGATCACGTCATGCGGCTCGATCAGCAGCTTGGCGAGGGCAACCCGGCGCCGCTGCCCGCCGGACAACGACGACACCGTGGCCTGCCAGTCGACATCGCCCACCAGGCCTTCCATGATTTCGCGGATCCGCGGGTTGGAGGCCCACTCGTGCTCGGCCGCCTCGCCAACGATCGCGATGCCGACCGGCAGGTCTCCGTTGAGCACGTCCTGCTGGTCCAGGTAGCCCACGTTGACGTCGCCGCGTTTGGTGACCCGGCCGTCGTCGGGCGTGCTGCGCTGCGATAGCAGCCGCATCAAGGTGGACTTGCCGTCGCCGTTGCGCCCCACCATGCCGATCCGGTCGCCCTCGTTCAGGCCGAGGGACACCGAATCCAGGATGGTGCGGGTGGCAAAGGAGACGCTGACGTTTTCTGCGCCGAGCAAGTGGACCAAGGGTGCTGCTTTCTGTTGCTTTGAGGTAGTGCGGGGCGGACCGTTGGCCGGCCTTCGTGGAACCGGCCGTCAGGCCATGATGCGGGCGCCGTGCACCGGTCCGCGGACCGGCAGGGCAACCACGCCGGCGACGTCGGAGAGCCGCTGCCCCAGTTCTGCCGCTTCCTGCCGCCCTGCGGTCAGGAACGCCACGGTGGGGCCGGAACCGGACACGAGGCCGGCCAGTGCGCCTTCCGCCCGGCCCAGTTCAAGGATATCGGCAAGCTCGGGCGCCAGTTCGATGGCCGCCTCCTGCAGATCATTATGCAGATAACCTGCCAATTGGTGGACGTCGCCGGACTGCATTGCCTGCAGGATCGCCGGCTCCACCTGCTCAGGCTCGGCCGGCACGTGGCCGCGGCGGGCCCGCAGGTCGTCGGCCACGGCGTAGACCTTGGGCGTCGACAGGCCGAACGAGGCCGGGACCAGCACCCAGTGCATTTCGCTGCGCGCCAGCGCCGGCGTCAACCGGTCCCCGACCCCGAGCCCGACGGCAACCCCGCCGTGGAGCGCGAACGGCACGTCAGCGCCGAGTCCGCCGGCCAGCCCGATCAGTTCATCGCGCGAGTAGCCGGTGTTCCAGAGCGCGCTGCAGGCCACCAGGGCGGCAGCGGCGTCGGCCGAACCGCCACCCATCCCGCCGGCAATGGGGACCCGTTTGGTGATGTCCAAGTGCACACCCTGCGGGTGGCCGGAGGTTTCGCGGATCAGTTCCGCGGCCTGCACCGCCAGATTGGAGGCATCCAGCGGAATGCCGTCCAGGTCGAAGTCCAGTCCGGATCCATTGCGCACACTCACCGTGACGGCCTCGTCGTCGCGGGCCGTGGCGGTGACTTCCTCGTACAGGGAGAGCGCCAGATACACGCTGGCCACCGAGTGATAGCCATCCGGCCGGGGACCGCCCACGCGGAAGGAGACGTTGATCTTTCCCGGCGCCATCACGCGGACCGGACGTGTTCTGCTCATCACCGTGCCACCCTCTTCCTAGCCGACGAGCGGATGGTTGAATTCCGCGATCCGGGCAAAGGCAGCAATGTCCAGCACTTCCCCACGGGCGCTGGGGTCCACGTTGGCTTGGCGCAGCGCTTCCTCCGCCCGTGCCGCGCTGCCTGCCCAACCGGCCAGGGCCGCCCGCAGCGTCTTGCGGCGCTGCGCGAAGGCGGCATCGATGACGGCGAACACCTCGCGGCGCGGGGCGCGGGTCACCGGCGGCTCGCCGCGGGTGAACTCCACCAGGCCGGAGGCGATCTTGGGTGCCGGCCAAAACACGTTCATGCCGATCACCCCTGCCTTGCGCATGCTGCCGTACCACGCGGCCTTGACGCTGGGCACGCCATAGATCTTGGAACCGGGCTTGGCCGCAAGCCGGTCGGCCACCTCGTCCTGAACCATGACCAAGCCGTGGCGCAGCGACGGGAAGTGCTCCAACAGGTGCAGGACCACCGGGACGGCAACGTTGTAGGGCAGGTTCGCGACCAGTGCGTCCGGCGCCTTCGGCAGCTCGGTGACCTGCAGCGCATCCGCCAGCACCACGTCCAGCCGGCCGGCGGCGTCGGGACGCAATTCGGATACTGTCTGCTGAAGACGGGCGGCTAGCTTGGGATCGATTTCGACGGCGACCACATGCCCCGCTGCGTCCAGCAGTCCGAGCGTGAGCGAGCCGAGCCCGGGACCAACCTCCAGCACTGTCTCGCCGGGAACAACGTCGGCGGTGGCCACGATCCTGCGGATCGTGTTGCCGTCGATCACGAAGTTCTGGCCGAGGGTCTTGGTCGGACGCACGTCCAGTTCAGCCGCGAGCCTGCGGATGTCGGCAGCCCCGAGCAACGGCCTGATGGGTGCGGCCGTGGCTTCCCCGTTGTTCTGCCGGGATCCGGTGCCGGGTGTGGAATGTGGTTCTGTCACTGTGCCATCGTATCGGGCCAGCGCCCGCTGCCGCGGCGGCCCCGCCCCACCCGCCTCACGCACCTCGGGCCCGGGCAGTGATGCCCGGGCCCGAGGTAGGCGGAGTAACTGATGGGGATGCTTAGAGCAGTCCCAGCTTGGAGGCGCAGGCGGGCCAGTGGCCCCACCCGCCGTTGCCGCGCAGCACTTCGGCGGTCGCGATCTGCTCCGAGGGGGTGGCCATGTACGCGTACGGCGCATACTTGCCCCCGCCGGCGCCCAGCCAGGAGCTGGCGCTGAACTGCAGGCCTCCGGAGTAGCCGTTGCCCGTGTTGATGGACCAGTTGCCGCCGGACTCGCATTCTGCGAGCGCCTGCCAGGTGCCGCCTACGTTGGCGTTGTTGACCTTGGCCGGGCGCTTCTTCGTGCCAACGGTGATCTTCTGGCTGACGGGTTCGCGGGTGACCTTTTCCCTGACCAGCTTCCGGCTGGTTTCCTTGCCGTCGGTCAGCACGATCTCGTAGACCTTGACCCGTTCGCCAGCCTCTCCGGCCCGGGTGACCTTTTCTTCGTCGCTGAACATGGAGGAGTTGGTCGTCTCGTCCGTGCCAAACGCAATGGACTCAGTCTCTTCGACCTGCTCGCGGTCGATCCGGGTGACCTTGAGCTTGGTACCGTCCTCGACCGGCTCCTTGGCAGCAACGGAGAGCTTGTCGTCCTTGCGGACCTTGATGTCGTGTTCCTGCAGCAGGTCGCCGATGGTCGTCGCGGTGGAAACTTCCTTGCGGGTCTTGCCGTCGACGGCGATGGTGACGCGCTTCGGCGTCGAGATGGTCACCCCGCCCACCGAAGCCAGCTCGGCGGTCAGCGGCGCCGACAGGGCGGACTTGTCGGTGACTTCCAGTTCGTCCAGCAGCTCCTGGACGGTTGCGGCAGTGGTGTGGACCGTGGAACTGTCGCCGTCCACGTTCACGTTCACCGGCTTGGCCGTGACCACCTCGATGTTGGCGCCGTCGGAGATTTCCTCACTGACCGCCGGTGTCACGTCGTCGCGTTCGCCCACCTCAACCTCGGATTCGGCGAGTACATCCGCCACCGTGGTGCCGAACGTGGAAACAGTGCTCGCCTGCCCGTCCACGGTCAGCGTCACGGACTTGTTGTTGCCCACGAAGGCAACCAGTCCAAGGACCAGTGCGGTCATGACGACGACCTGGCCGGCGATCTTCACCCAGCGGTTCTTCAGCGCGTTTGTCACGGTTCCCGAATCTGTTGCAGCTTCCGGGCACGGGGACATGAAGACACACGCCAAGAGCGCGCCGATTCCCACGGCACGATGCGAGTGCAGGCAGCACCTGCAGCGGCTGATTGGGCGTACGAACGGAACGTCCAACTGCAACCGCTACCGGTGTGACAATGTCCGGATGCCTTCCCCGACCCCGGCCATTAGCTACCTACCGTAATCGAAACGTGACATGGCGACAAGCCGGGCTACCCGCGGGTAGCCCCGGGGATCACCGCGCGGACCCCGGCCCCGGGGGCCACCCTTTCCGGCTTCCCCGGGCTGGCTAGGAAAAAGACCGCCGTGTCATTCGCTCTGCCACGAGCCGTAAACATGCTCCGTGTTCTGCGCCACCTCTGTGCATAACGTGGCCAGGTCCTTGTCCAGCACCTGCGCCATCGAACGCACCGTGTACGGCACCAGGTAGCTGGCGTTGGGTCGCCCCCGGTACGGGTGCGGGGTCAGGAACGGCGCATCGGTTTCGGCCAGCACCAGTGCCGGTTCGGCGGCGGCCAGCGCCTCGCGCAGGCCGGCTGCGTTCTTGAAGCTGACGGTGCCCGCGAAGGACATGTGCCAGCCGTTGTCATTGCAGATCCTGGCCAGCGCGGCATCGCCGGAAAAGCAGTGGAAGACCACCTTCTCCGGCGCGCCCTCCTCGCGCAGCACCCGCACCACGTCCTCGTGGGCGTCGCGGTCGTGGATCTGCAGGGCCAGGCCCAGCCGCTTGGCCATGTCGATGTGGCGGCGGAAGGATTCCTGCTGGGCTCCCCGGCCTCCGGCTTCCGTCCGGTAGTAGTCCAGGCCGGTCTCACCGATGGCCCGAATGCGCGGATGCCTGGCTATGGCCTCGATCTCCGCCAGGGCCTGCTCCAACGTGCCGGCTTCGGCCAGCGGCGGCGCGTCATTGGGATGGATGGCCACCGCGCCCAGCAGCCGGGGCTCGGCCTGCACGGCCTGGAGCGTGAAGCGCGAGGACTCGAGATCGCAGCCGACTTGGACCGCGCCCGCGACGCCGACCGCCTCGGCAGCGTCCATCGCCTGCCGGACCGTGACCGACACCAGCCCGTCGCGAAAGTCCAGATGGGTGTGGTTATCCATCACCGGCACCGGCAGCGGCTCGGGCGCCGGCGGATAGCTCAGATGACGACGGCGGCCGTCGCCCTCGGTGGGGCTGCGCACCGCAGACGTCTGGGCCGCTGTGCTGTCAACGGTGTAAGCGGGGGGCGTTTCGCCGGTGACGGCGGCGGGAAAAGTGGCCATGGTTCAAGCCTACTGAAGCATGGGCAGCGGTCCCGCGGGCGCCTGGGGACGTATCAAACAAACGTTTCATGTGTCTACCGCATCACACAGGCAGCAAGTAGGGTTGAGACACCGGCCCTCGGGGAAGGCATACCGGAAGGTACTTTCATGGATACGCAGCAGGACATGGCAGAGGCCGGGACTATCCGCTCCGACAGCGCTGGGCTGGGACAGGGTGAAGGACTCGCACTGGCCGAGTTTCACGACGCCTGCGGGCGGATCAGGGCTGCGATCGAGACCGTCATCGACGGCAAGTCGGAGGCGGCACGACTGGCGTTGACGGTGCTGCTGGCCCAGGGGCATCTGCTCTTGGAGGACGTGCCCGGCGTCGGCAAAACCATGCTGGCGAAGACACTGGCCAAGACCATCGACTGCAGCGTGCACCGGATCCAGTTCACGCCGGACCTGCTGCCCTCGGACGTCACCGGCGTCTCCATCTACAACCAGGACAAGCACCGCTTCGAATTCCGGCCGGGGCCGGTGTTCGCCAACATCGTCATCGGCGACGAGATCAACCGCGCCTCGGCCAAGACGCAGTCGGCACTGCTTGAATGCATGGAGGAACACCAGGTCACGGTGGACGGCACCTCCTACCCGCTGGACACCCCGTTCATGGTGATCGCCACGCAGAACCCGATCGAGATGGAAGGCACCTACCCGCTGCCGGAGGCCCAACGCGACCGCTTTATGGCCCGGATCTCCATGGGCTACCCGGACCTGCGTGCGGAAATGGACATGCTGGAGACCCATCAGTCGGTCTCGCCACTGGTGGCCGTCCGTCCCGTCGTCACCGTGGACGAGGTGCGCAGCATGGTCGCCACGGTCCGGGATGTCTATGTCTCGCCCGCGGTGAAGGAATACACGGTGAACATCGGCCGGGCCACCCGAGACCATCCGCATCTGCGGCTGGGGGCAAGCCCGCGCGCCATGCTCCAGCTGCTGCGGGCAGCCAAGGCGACCGCGGCCCTGAACGGCCGCGACTTCGTCCTTCCCGACGACGTGGCCAGCGTCGCCGAGGCCGTGCTGGCCCACCGGTTGATCCTTGACCGAAAAGCCGTGACGGCCGGTGAAGACGCTTCCAGCGTGGTGGCGTCGGTGGTGGCCAAGGTCCCGGTCGGCGGCGAGTCCCGCCGCGTATCCCGCTGACGGCCATGGACGCGTTCAGCTGGCTGCCCACCCGGTACATCACGCTGCGCGGCTGGGGGTTCTTGGCGGCCGGCACGCTGGCGCTGCTGCTGGCACAGGTGCTGGGACGCCGCGACCTGCTCACGCTGGGGGTGTTCCTGATCGGACTGCCGCTGCTGGCCGCGGCGGCGATGGTGCTGCTCAAGCCGCAGTTCATTGTGGAGCGGAAGTTCCGGCCCGCCGCCGTCGAAACCGGAGTGGTGGCCCAGGTCGAGTTGACGGTGCGGCGCAGCGGAGGCCTGTCGGGACTCGTGTACATGGAGGAACAACTGGCCCCGCGTTTCGGCAAGGCTCCGTCGTTCCGGTTCCCGGCGCGGCACCCGTCCCGGTCCGGCGCGAGCATCTATGAATACAAGCTCCGCTCCAACCAGCGCGGGCTGTTCGCCATCGGCCCGGTCACAGCCGATTTTACCGACCCGTTTGGACTGGCCAATCACCGGCACCATCTGGGCGAAACCAGTCCGCTGGTGGTGACGCCGGCCCCCGTGCAACTGCCCGCCACCTCGCTGACCGGAGCGCGCGGTTCCGACGGAACCGCAAGCACCAGGCGGCAAGCCAATCCCAGCGACGACGACGTGATGACCCGCGAATACCGCTATGGCGATCCGATGCGCCGGGTCCACTGGGCAGCGACCGCCCGGCACGGCGAGCTCATGGTCCGCCAGGAAGAATCAGTGACCACGCCACAGGCGACGATCGTGCTGGACCGGCGGGCGTCGGCCTTCGGCACCGGACTCCTGCCCTCCTTCGGCGACGGCGGCAGCCATCACGGCGACCTGCTGCACACCTCGCCTTCCTTTGAGTGGGCCGTCACGGCCGTGGCCTCGGCCGCCAACGACTTCCTCCAGCGCAACTACACGGTCCGACTCCTCGACGTCCACGCCGCCGCAGCCGTCCTGGAGTCCCCGTCTGCGCCGTCGCCCGGTCAGGAGCAATTCGACGGACCCGCAGGCTACCAGGATCTGGCCGAAGGGCTGGCCGCGCTGGGCCTGGCCGATGACCACCGTAAGTCCGACCGGCATCCGGCGGCGCCTGCCTTCGGGGACCAGCTAATGGACAAACTGGCGGCGCACAAATACAAGGGGCCGCTGGTCGCGGTCCTGGGCCAGATCAGCAGCGACGAAGCGCGTTTGCTGGCCCCCGCTGCCGAATTCGGCTCGCATGCCTTCGCCCTGATCGTTACCGACCGGCCACAGCTCGCGCGAGCGTCAATGGACCTGCTGCGCGCCGGTGGCTGGCGGACCGTGGCGGTCAGTCCCAAAGCCTCCGTGTCCGCCGCCTGGGCACACTTCGATCTGCGCGACCGGATCGAACCGGTGGGAACAGGGGCGGCGCCGTGACCGTCACGCTGGACCGGCCCGCCGACCGCCGCACGCCCGGAGCATCCGGTCGCGGTGGCAGCCTGCCCCCCTCCCCCGGCTTCGCGCCGTGGTTGATGAGCACCGCCGTCGCCGTTGCAGTCCTGCTTACCGCCGCCAGCCTGCACGGTGTCCTTGAAGGCTGGAGCTGGCTGTTCCAAGTCGCCGTGACGGTATGTTCCATCGAAGCTGCCACCGGCTTGGCCCGCCGGTTGGACTGGCCCCCGCTGACCGGGGCGCTGCTGGGCCTTGCCGCGCTGGTGATGTCGGTGAATGCAATGTTCCTGGCGCCGTCCAGTTTCCTGGGCGTCATCCCCGGACCCGGCACCTTCGCGGCCCTGGATCCCATGTTGGAGGAAGCCCGGGACACGGTGGTCTCGCAGGTGGCTCCGGTGCTGGTCAACCCCGGCATTGCCCTGGCGGCCTGCGTGGGAGTCGGGCTGATCGCCCTCCTGGTGGACACCCTCGCCGTTCCGCTGCAGATGCCTGCTATCAGCGGCGTGGGCCTGCTCGGTTTGTCCTCTGTTCCGGCCATGATCAAACCGAACAGCATCGGGGCGGCAGGCTTCCTGGCGGCCGCCGCCGGTTATTTGCTGCTGCTGGGATGCGCCCACTGGTTGGCCACCGACGGCAGGGGCAGGGGCCGCTTGGCATCGGCCGAGCAGCTCCACCGCGCATCGGGCATTGCGGCAGCCGCACTGGCGGCAGCGCTGGTGCTCCCGCTGGCCATCCCGGGTTTCTCCTCCGGGTTGTTCCCGGAGGGTTCGCGGCTGAATTGGGGCTCGCCAACCGGACTGAATCCGGTGGTCAGCCTGGGCGATAACCTCCGGCGGCCCGGCGCTTTTGGGCGGATGACCTATGCGACCGATGCCCAGGAGCCGCTTTACCTGCGCTCGGTTACGCTGGAGAACCTGACCGGTGCGCGCTGGAGCCCCAGCGCGTTTGGGGGCAACAAACGAACGGGGATCGACGAACTGGACGTGCCCGGTGTTCAAAACTTGCTGGCAGCCGGCGAGGTGACCACCACGCTGATCAGCACGGCGTCATTCACCAGCCCGTGGCTGCTGGCTCCTTACGCCCCGGCACAGGTCTCCGGCGCCCGCGGCCAGTGGAGCTGGGATCCGAGCACGCTTAACATCCGCGGAGAATCCGGCACCACCACCGCGAACCAAGACTATGAAGTGCGCAGCGTCAAACCCCAGCTGACCCGGGACGTGCTGCGGGCCGCCGAGCCGGTGAACAATGCGGTTGTTGATCCGATCTTCTCCGAGCTTCCGGACAGCATGCCTGCCATCATCACCGATACGGCCGCGACGGTACTGGACGGACTGGACAGCCCGTACGAGCAGGCCATGGCCATCCAGACGTATCTGCGGGCTCCCGGCTTCGTGTACTCCGAACAGGCGCCCGTTGACGGCGGCTACGACCAGAGCGGCTTCGACGTGGTGGCGGCCTTCTTGGAGGAGAAGTCCGGCTACTGCATCCACTACGCCGCAACCATGGCCATCATGGCCCGATTCGCGGGCATCCCGAGCCGGATGGCGGTGGGCTACGCACCGGGGCGCCCCACCGGAACCGTTATCGATGATGGCCCGGGTGGGGACCTAAAGGAGTTCGAGGTCGATTCCCGGGACGCCCACGCCTGGCCTGAGCTCTTCTTCAGCGGCGTCGGCTGGGTCGCCTTCGAGCCGACCCCGTCACGCGGCGTGCTGCCGGCCTACGCGCAGGCGCAAACTGCCCCCGCCTCCCCCACGCAGGCGGACGACGTCCTTCGGCCCACAGGCCAGCCCCAGCCGGCCACAGGCGCCGCTGGAGAGTCAGCGGAATCTAGCTCGCCGGCTGCGGCGGAGGATGATGTGCTGTCACGCCAACTGTGGTCGGCGGCGGCCGCGGCCGTCGTGCTGGGCCTTCTGCTGGCGCCGTTGGTGCTGCGCCGCCGTCGCACCACGCGCCGCCGGACGGCGCTGGCGGCCGGCGGAACCGGGCGCAGGGCCGCCGTCGCCGCGTGGGTCGAAGCCGTGGATACTGCACAGGACCTGGGCTGGGCGGCCGCGGCAACGGAGACTCCGCGGGCTTTCCAGCAGCGCCTTGACGACGCCGGGGTGGTCGCCGGCCAGTCTTCCGCCGCCTTGTCCCGGCTGCGGGCCGGCTACGAGCGGGCGGCATATGCGGCTCCGGAGACTCCGGCACCGGACGGCGACAACGCCGCCCGGTGGACGGATGTGGAAACCGTTAAGGGCAGGCTCCAAGAGCGGGCCGGTTGGCGGCGGCGCCTGGCGGGGCTGTTCTGGCCGGCCTCGCTGTTCAGCCGCCGGCCGTCCGGAGCGGACGGCCGGCGGGACGATCCAAGCTACTTGGCGTAGGGATCCGCGATGCCGATGTACTGGACGGTGGTGTACTCGTCCAGTCCCTCTGCGCCACCCTCGCGGCCCATACCGGACTGCTTCACTCCGCCGAACGGTGCGGCGGCATTGGAGATCACCCCGGCGTTGTAGCCCACCAGGCCGAATTCGATCTGCTCGGAGACGCGGAACATGCGGTTCACGTCGCGCGAGTAGATGTAGGAGGCCAGGCCGTACTCGCTGGCGTTGGCCAAGGCGATGGCCTGCTCCTCGGTTTCGAACGTGGTCACCGGTGCGACCGGGCCGAAGATCTCGCTGCGCAGGATGTCGGCGTCGTTCGGAACGTTGGCCAGCACGGTCGGCTGGTAGAAGTAGCCGTCTCCGTCCACGGGTGCGCCGCCGGTGCTGACGGACGCGCCGGCTTCCACTGCTGCGGTGACCAGCGCGTGCACATCGTCGCGGGCGCCGCCATCGATCAGCGGGCCCACCGTGGTGTCCGCCTCGGTGCCGCGCCCGGTCTTGAGGGCCTTCATGGCGTCGGCAAACTTGGTGGTGAATTCCTCCGCCACGGAGGCCTGGACCAGGAAGCGGTTGGCCGCAGTGCAGGCCTCGCCCATGTTGCGCATCTTGGCAGCCATGGCTCCCTCGACGGCCTTATCCAGGTCTGCATCCTCGAACACGATGAACGGGGCGTTTCCGCCGAGCTCCATCGAGGTGCGCAGAACGTTGTTCGCCGCGTCCTTGAGCAACTGCTTGCCCACCGGAGTGGAACCGGTGAAAGAAACCTTGCGGAGGCGGGAGTCCTTCATCAGCGGCCCGGAGATCCCGGACGCGCTCTTGGACGAGACCACGTTCAGCACACCGGCCGGAAGGCCTGCTTCCATCATGGTCTGGGCGAAAAGCTGGCTGGTCAGCGGGGTGAGCTTGGCCGGCTTGAGCACCATCGTGCAGCCGGCGGCGATGGCGGGTCCGACCTTGCGCGTGGCCATCGCCAGCGGGAAGTTCCACGGCGTAATCAGCAGGCACGGACCGACCGGCTTGCGCTGGACCAGGATCTTGTTCTTGCCCTCGGGCGTGGTCAGGTAGCGGCCGTAGTCGCGGACGGCTTCTTCGGAGAACCAGCGGAGGAATTCGGCGCCGTAAACTACTTCGCCGCGGGATTCGGCCAGCGGCTTGCCCATTTCCATGGTCATCAGCAAGGCGAAGTCCTCGGCCCGCTCGGTCACCAGTTCGAAGCCTCGGCGCAGAATCTCGGCGCGTTCACGCGGAGCGGTGCGGGCCCAGGAAGCCTGTACCTTGTCGGCGGCGTCGAGGGCGGCGAGCGCGTCCTCGCTGGTGGCGGAGGCCAAGGTGGCCAGCACCTTGCCGGTGGCCGGGTCCGCCACTTCGAAGGTGCCGCCGTCCGAGGCGTCGCGCCATTCGCCGTTGATCAGCAGGCCGGTGGGTACTTTGGCGAGCAGTTCTGCTTCGCGGGCTGCGGTTTCAGCCATGGCGGTGCCTCCAAGTGTTCAGGATTGAGTCCGTGGGCGCAGTGCCCGATTTCCTTCACAGTAGGTTTCCGCTTCACGGGTGTAAATGCGAGGGTGCACTACGTCCGACGGTCCCTACTGTGCAGATCGACAATATCAACGGCTGCCCCGCACCGCGCGCATCGAACAAGGCGACGGCGTTATGTGACGACGGCGGCATCTCATGCCGCGGGCGCTCAGCCGACGGTATCGGAGCGGGCAGCCAGCACTGCCGAGTACAGTTCCCGCTTGCTGATCCGCGCATCGGCCGCCACGGCGGCCACCGCTTCTTTGAGCCGGGCGCCCTGGGCCACCAGGGCGTTGACGTCTTGCACGTGGTCTTCGGGCCGTTCAGGTGCTGCCTCCGGAGCACCGGCCACCACCACGGCGATCTCGCCGCGCACTTCCCCTGCTTCGGCCCACTCCAGCAGTTCGCGGACGGGACCCCGCAGCACCTCTTCATGCAGCTTGGTCAGTTCCCGGCACACGGCGGCCCGCCGCTCCGGGCCGAACCCGGCGTCGAGGGCGCGCAGCATTGCCGCCAGCCGGTGCGGTGCCTCGAAGAACACCATGGTCCGCCGCTCGGCTGCCAGCTCCGCCAGCCGCGCCGCGCGCTCCCCCTGTTTGCGGGGCAGGAACCCTTCGAAGGTGAAGCGGTCGGTGGGAAGGCCGGACAGCGCCAGCGCCGTGAGCACAGCCGAGGGGCCGGGCACGGCGGTCACCAGAACTCCGGCTGCCACGGCAGCCTCGACCAAGCGGAAGCCGGGATCGGAGACGGCCGGCATGCCGGCGTCGGTCACCATCACCAAGGTGCTGCCGGCGAGGACCAGCTCCAGCAGGTCGGCGGTGCGGCTTGCCTCATTGTGTTCGTGGTAGCTGATGATTTTGCCGCTGGTGGTGATGCCCAACAGCTGCAGCAGTTTGTGCAGCCTGCGGGTGTCTTCGGCTGCGACCACGTCGGCAGTCTGGAGCAACTCGACCAGCCGCGGCGAGGCGTCGCGAACATTGCCGATCGGTGTCCCCGCCAAGACAATCTGCCCTGGCTGCCCCGATACCGGCCCGCCAGCCTCCCGCTCATTCACATGGACAACCCTACCCGCAGCCCAGCGGCCGGGAATCCAGAAGGTCAACGGGCCTGTCGATCGATTCAACCGATCCGCCCCGCGCCGTTCGGCCTCTTTCGCCGGGATCTCATGGCTCGTTTCGCCGGCACCTTATATAGAGTCGGTATGTGCCCCACCGCAGCGAGGGCCGCCCTCGGGCGGCCGGCAACCCACACGGCGGCGCGGCACACCCACTGACCTACTGGCCGGTAACATGAGGGCCGTGACCCACACCACGCCCGCTCCTGCCGCGGAAGCCCGCCGTGGACGGTGGCTGGAATCGCCGGGGCGAGCCTTCAGCGAGGCAGTGCTGCGGCGTCGCCTGCTGGGTGTCCCGGCGCAGTTCGGCATCTGGGCCTGGCTGCTCCCCCTGCTCATCGCCGTCCTTGGCGGGGTGCTCCGCTTCTACCGCCTGGGCGAACCGGGTTCACTGGTGTTCGACGAAACGTATTACGTCAAGGACGCCTATTCCTACCTGCAGTCCGGCTACGAACGCGATTGGCCCGACAACGCCAACGATTCCTTCAACGCCGGCAATCCGGGCGTCCTGCTGGATACCCCCGAGTATGTGGTGCACCCGCCCGTCGGCAAGTGGATGATCGCTGCCGGGATGTGGCTCTTTGGATCCGACAACGCCTTCGGCTGGCGGTTCGGCGCGGCGCTGACCGGCACCCTGTCGATCCTGATCATCGCCCTGATCGCACAGGCACTGTTCAAGTCGACGGCGCTGGGCGGCATCGCCGGTTTGTTGACAGCCATCGACGGCCACCATCTGGTCCACTCCCGGACCTCGCTCTTGGATATCTTCCTGATGTTTTGGGTGGTCGCTGCGTTCGGCTGTCTGCTGCTGGACCGCAGCGACGGACGACGCCGGCTGGCCGCGAGGATCGCTCGGCTCACCGGCTCCTCCGGGGTGCCGCACCCGTCACGGCTGCTGTTCGGCCCGTGGATACTCTGGCGGCCGTGGCGGCTGGCCGCCGGTGTATGTCTGGGCTTGGCGGTGGGAACCAAGTGGTCCGCGCTGGCATTCGTCGCGGCGTTCGGTCTCATGTGTGTGCTCTGGGATCTCAGCGCGCGCCGCACCGCGGGCATCACGGAGTGGTTCTCGGCCGGTGTCCTCCGCGACGGTGTCCCGGCGTTCTTCACCATGATTCCTATTGCGGCTTTGACCTACCTGGCGTCCTGGACCGGTTGGCTGCGCTCCGACAATGCCTACGACCGGAACTGGGCAGCGTCGAACCCTTCCGCAAGCTGGGGCTGGTTGCCGGACTGGCTGCGCTCCCTGGCCGAGTACCACCGCAGCGCCTACGCCTTCCACAGCGGATTGCATTCGGAGCACCCGTACGAATCCAACGCCTGGACCTGGCTGTTCATGGGCCGTCCCACGTCGTTCTACTACCATTCCGAAGACGCCGGCCAGGGAGCCTGCCATGCCGTCAACCGCTGTTCGGAAGCCGTCACGGTCGTCGGCAATCCGCTGATCTGGTGGGCGGCCGCGGCGTCGTTGCTGGTGCTGCTCTTCTGTTGGGCCGGCCGGCGGGACTGGCGCGCGGGTGCCATCCTTGCGGGAGTCGCGGCCGGCTACCTGCCCTGGTTCCTCTACCCGGAGCGGACCACCTTCTTCTTCTACGCCATCTCCTTCCAGCCTTTCCTGGTGCTGGCACTGACCTACACGCTTGGGCTGGCGCTGGGCCGACCGACTGACCCACCCTGGCGACGGCGCCAGGGCGTGCTGGTGGTCGGACTGTTTGTGGCGGCAGCACTCCTGGTTTCGGCGTTCTTCCTGCCGGTTTGGACCGCAGAGCTGATCGATTACGACCAGTGGCGCTGGCGGATGTGGATGCCAAGCTGGATCTGATGCAGGCAAGACAACACGACTTTTTCCGGAAGCAGAAAGTAGGCACGAAGTGCGCGAAGCGGTAACAGAACTCCTTGCAGCGATGCCGGCCGGGTCGAACATCACGGACATTCTGGTGGCACAGCACCAGCGCGATCCGCAACGGGCGCTCTACGCCGTCAAGCGCAACGGAACGTGGTCCGATGTCTCGGCAGCCGAGCTCCTGGGCCAGGTCACTGCGCTGGCCAAGGGCCTCATGGCTTCCGGCGTTGACGCCGGAGACACCATTGCGGTGATGTCCAAAACCCGCTTCGAGTGGACGTTGGTGGATTTGGCGGGCTGGTTCGCCGGCGCCGTCGTTGTCCCCATCTATGAGACGTCCTCCCCACACCAAGTGCAGTGGATACTGCAGGACTCCGCGGCCAAAATGGTGTTCGCGGAGGATGCTGCCAAGTCGGCCGTGGTGCGCCAGGCCATGTCCGGGCTGCCGGCCGAGCTTCCGGTCTGGCAACTGGATGGGAACGCCGATGGACTGGCCCAGCTGAAGGCAGCCGGAACCGCAGTCACCGACGAAGAACTCGAATTGCGCCGCACCTCCCGCGGCATGCAGGATGCGGCTTCCTTGGTCTACACCTCAGGCACCACCGGACGGCCGCGCGGCTGCATCATCAGCCACGGCAACTTCGCGGAGCTGGCGGTCAACGCGGTGGAGTTCCTGCCGGATATTCTGAAGCGTCCGGATGCCAAGTCGCTGATGTTCCTGCCGCTGGCCCACGTTCTGGCCCGGGCGGTGCAGGTGATCTGCCTGGCCGGCGGAGTGAAGATGGGCCATACCTCCAGCATGGCCGAGCTGATCGAGGATCTAGCCAGCTACCAACCCACCTTCTTGCTGGTGGTCCCGCGCGTCTTCGAGAAGGTCTATGCCACCGCCCGCCAGAAGGCTCACGACGGCGGCAAAGGCAGGATCTTCGACGCGGCAGCGCAGACGGCGGTTTCCTACTCGGAAGCACGGGATGCGCAGGCCCGCGGCACCGGTCCCGGACCCGGCCTGGTCCTGAAGGCCAAGCGTGCCCTGTTCGACAAGCTGGTGTACGGCAAGCTCCGGGCGGCCTTCGGCGGGCACGTGGAGTACAGCGTCTCCGGTGCATCGGCGCTGAACCCGATGCTGGCGCACTTTTTCACCGGCATCGGCGTTCCGGTGCTGGAAGGGTACGGGTTGACCGAGTCCACCGCCCCTGCCGCGGTCAACGTGCCGCAAGCCAACCGGATCGGCACCGTTGGCCTGCCGCTGCCTGGCACCAGCATCAGGATCGCGGACGACGGCGAAGTCCTGCTCAAGGGGATCGGCATCACCCCCGGCTACCACAACAACGAGGCTGCCAATGCTGAATTCTTCCGGGACGGCTACTTCTGCACCGGCGACGTCGGCTCTTTGGACGACGACGGTTACCTCACCATCACCGGGCGGAAGAAGGATCTGCTGGTGACAGCCGGCGGCAAGAATGTGGCACCGGGTCCGCTGGAGGACGCGTTGCGCGAGCACCGGCTGGTCTCCCAGGCGGTAGTGGTCGGCGAAGGCCGCCCCTTCATCGGCGCATTGGTCTCGCTGGATGAAGAGGGACTCGCCGGCTGGCTCGCCGCGACCGGCCGCAGCCCGATGGACCTGGCAGCAGCGGCGGAAGATCCGGCGGTGCGGGCCGAGCTGCAGCAAGCCGTGGACCACGCCAATCGGCTGGTTTCGCGGGCGGAGCAGATAAGGAAGTTCGAAGTTTTGCGGCAGGACCTGACGGAAGCTACCGGGCACCTGACGCCCTCGCTGAAGCTCAAGCGCATGACCGTGCTGGAGGACTTCGCCGGTCAGATCGACGGACTCTACAGCCCGGACTCTACAGCTAGCCGGTAAGCCGGCCGGCCGCAGCTACCCGCCGGCCGGGCCTGCAGCCTTACGCCGTCTGGTCCTTCTCCCGGGCGAGCAGCAGCTCGTGCCTGCGGCGCTGCTCTTCTGCGGCGGCCGCGCTGCGGTTCCGCCGCCCGCGCGTCGGCCAGGTCAGCGCCAGCACCAGCGAGGACACCATCAGTACCAGCAGGGCGATGACGATTCCGGAGTCCATCCAGAACTGCGCGGGGAACAGGCGGATCAGCGTGTCGTCCACGTAGAAGGTCCAGGTACCGTCGGCAAAGAAGATCCGGTGGAAGTCGGTGAAGAACTGCTGCCAGTTGAGCGCGCCCAGGATGCCCAGTACGAGGATCAGGATCAGCGTCGCCGCCGAACCGGCGAACAGGCCGCGCCGGACGCCGCCGTGGTAGCGGCGGGCCAAGTAGGCCACGCACACCACTGCCAGGATCAGCAAGGCCGCACCGGCAATCATGGTCGCGAGGAAAACACCCTTCACGTCGGCCATGTGGCTGACCTCAGAGTCCAGGAACAGGCTGCCGCCATTCGGACCGGTCAGGTCGCCCAAGTACCGCGGGCCGGCGAAGTTCAGCAGGTAGTCCACCACATAGGAGCCGTATATCATCCGGTCCTCGGTGCTGAAGCCGAAGCTGTCGGCCGGGAATCCGGGGCGGTGGTATTCGGCCCAGAGGAACAGCGGCGTGGCCACCAGCCGGATGGCCCCGATGATCAGCAGCAGCGGGAACAGCACGGCCAGCACCACCTGCAGGATGCGTCCCGCCAAAGGCTTGGCGTTCACCGCCTCCTCGCGTGCCGTGGTGCGGCGAACCACCTCCGAGCGGGGCGGACGGACCGAGAGCGCGGTGGTCGCAGGGTTCGCGTCGCCGCCGGCGGGCGTGGCCACCCCGGCGGGCGGCGCAACTGGCGCGGCTGGCAACGGTTTCCGGACGGCCGGCGCTTCGCTGTCCGTGCTGGCAGCACTGCCGTCGGTAGGGACGCTGGCGGTGCCTGAACCGACGTCTGAGCCGGCCGTGCCGGCACCGGCGCTCCGGCGCTCTCCGCCTGACGCCGCGGCAGCATAGGCAGCCGGCTCGCTTCCGTCAGGGCGCCGCGCAGCAGCCACCGGTGCTGGTTCGGTTCCGGCACCAGCGGGAGCACCGCCGTCGGGCGCCGTCCCACGACCCTGCCGCACGGCACTCAGATCCGGCAGCCGGCTGGGCCGCCGCATGGGAAGGGGGTTGGCACCGTCCCGAAAGCGGCCGTTGGCAGCAGGTACCGGGGGTGCGGGAACCCGCTCCGGCTCAACGCCAGTGGCCTCTTCTGCCACTGCCCGGGCTCTGCGTCCGTCTCCGGGGTTCGCCTGTTCGACTGCCACGTCCGTCGCCTCTTTCTGTACCGCTGGCCTCTCTGGTTATGAGACTACCGCCGGGCGGCGATGCTTCGCGGTTGCCACCCCGGGCGCGGCCGCCGGGCTTCTAGACGGTAACGGCGGTCTCGCCGGCGTCGAACCGGCCCAGGTCGCCGCGCTCCCCCGCCAGGTAGGCCCGCCGGCCCAGCAGGAGTGTGTAGGCCCAGTACGCCGCCAGCACCAGGGTGCCGATGCCCAGGCGCAGCCAGTGCGGCAGCGGGCTGGGCGTCACGAAGCCCTCAACCAGGCCGGAGATGAAGAGCACCAGGACCAGCCCCAGGGCAACGGTGATCAGCGACCGGCCTTCGCGGGCCAGCGATGCCGTGCGGGTCAGGCGTCCGGGCGAGACCCAGGACCAGAAGATCCGCAGCCCGGCCGCGCTGGCGATGAAGATCGCGGTTATTTCCATCAACCCGTGCGGCAGGATGTAGAGGAAGAAAACGTCCAGCTGGTCGTAGGCCGCCATCATTCCGCCGGCCATGCCGACGCCTTGGGCATTCATGAACAGGATGTACGGCACCCACAGCCCGGTGACACCGAAGGCCACCGCCTGCGCAGCGATCCAGGCGTTGTTCGTCCACACCATGCCGGCGAACGAGGCATTGGGGTTTTCCGAGTAGTAATTGACGAAGTCTTCTTCCACGTACTTGCGGATTTCCTCGTCCGAACCTATCGCCTTGATGACGTCGGGGTTCCCCGCAACCCAGGCACCGAACAGCCACGCGACCAGAATGAACACGGCACCGATGATCACGGTCAGCCACCGCAGCCGGTAGAACGCGGCGGGCAGAGACAGCACAAAGAATTCGGCAACGTCGCGGGCGAAATTGGAGCGGGCTCCGGTGAAGCGGGTGCGGGCGCGGGACAGCCGGGTGGAGAGGGCCGCCGACAGCTGGCCCTCGGCCGCCACCGAGCGGATCATCGACAGGTGGGTCGAGGCGCGCCGGTAGAGCACCAGTAGTTCATCCGCCTCGGCGCCGGTGAGCCTGCGCTTGGCGCTCAGTTCGTCCAGCCGCTTCCAATCGTGCTGGTGCACCGCGGTGAAGGCATCGATATCCACACCCATAGCCTATCGGGCGCGGGACCGGGGCAACCGGTCCGGACGGCGGCCGCCCGGCGCCCGGATCGATAGAGTGGAACCAGGCGGCACGGGCCGCCCGGGAAAGGGGTCCGATGAGCAACGTCATCACTGGCGAGGCCGTAGTGCTGGAGCTGCGGCCGGCGTCATTCGGGGTCCGCGCGCTCAGCTCGATGATCGATGTGCTGGCCAACGTGGCCCTGCTGATAGCCGCCTTCGTGCTGCTGTCCGAAACCCTGGATGTCGGCTTCGACGCCGCCGCCGCCCGGGCGCTGGCCATCACGGTGGTGTTGTTCTTCCTGGTGGTTGTGCCTATTGCTGTCGAAACGCTGACCCGCGGCAAGTCGCTCGGCCGCTGGATCATGGGGCTGCGCATTGTCCGTGACGACGGCGGTGCCATCCGTTTCCGGCATGCGTTCATCCGGGGTCTGCTGGCCGTCTTCGAACTGTACTTGCTACTCGGTTCGGTGGCCTTCATGGCGGCCCTGTTCAATGACAGGTCCAAGCGGCTGGGTGATCTCCTGGCCGGCACCTACAGCATGCGGGAGCGCGTCGGGGTCATGCCGAAGATCCTGCCGGAAATTCCCGCGCAGCTGGCGCCGTGGGTGAAGCTGGCGGATATGGGTCGGCTGCCGGAACCGCTGGCCCGAAGGATTGTGCAGTTCCTGTCCCAAGCGCCCAAAATGATCCCGGCCTCGCGGGCCAGGCTGGCCACGGCCCTGGCCAACGAGGCCTCGGACTACGTCTCTCCCCCGCCGCCGGCCGGGACGCCGCCGGAAATGTACTTGCTGGCGGTGATGGCCGAGCGGCGCGAACGCGACTTTTCCCGGCTGTCCCGGCAGCACGAACGCGCCGTCCAGCGCGGCGCCCGGCTGCATTCGCTGCCGTTCCAGGACTAGGGACCCCGGGGGCCGCTACTTCTTGTCTTGCGCCGTCCAGGTCTTCCAGTCCACGTTCCAGTCGCCGAAACCATCCGTCGGGTCCAGGAAGCCGCCGTCGGTGTTGCGGATATCCACAATGTCGCCAGTGCGCATGGTCTCGTAGAAGTACCGTGCGCCGGCCTCGGACATGCCCACACAGCCGTGCGAAATGTTCCGCACCCCCAGTGCCGAGGGGTCCAGCGCGGTGTGGACGAACTCGCCGCTGTTGCTCAACCTGCTGGCGTACTTGGCATTGAACGGCTCGTACCAGTCGGGATCGCCGGGCTTGAGCCCGATGCTGCGCGGGTTGAACGGCAGCGATTTGTGCATGTCCATGATCGGATGGATTCCCTTGCTGGACGGCCAGTTGGCGTCGCCCAGCGTGACCGGGAAGGTCTGGGCCAGCTTGCCGCCCACATAGATCTTCATGGTCTTGGTTTTGTTGTCGACGATGGCCCGGCGGTCATCAAGAATGTTGACGGTGATCTTCTCGTCGTTCATTCCGATCATCTTGTTGCCGAACTCCACGCCGAACAGCTTCATGTCAACGGTGACGGTGCTGTTAGGCGCCCAGTACTTGGCCGCCCGGTAGCGGGCCTTGGTGTCCGAGTACCAGTAGAACTCGCCCTTCTGTCCGGCGGAGGTGGTGATCTTGATGGCCTCCTCCACCTTCTTTTTGTTCAGCACGGGCTCGCTGAAGTTAAACTCCAGCGGCTGCGCGATGCCCACGTGCTGTCCGTCCAGCGGGTACATCCAACCGTCGGCCTGATTGGGCGCCAGCACCGTGGTGAAGCTCTGCTGCTTGACGGTCTCGGCGCCGGCGCTGTCCACCAGCGTGTAGCTGAAGTCGTACTTGGTCAAAAAGTCCAGTCGTTGAGTGGCTTTCCAGACGCTGCCGTCCGTGGACAGTTTGCCGGCAACCGGCTCGCCGCCCTTCGCGGGCGCCAGCACCACGTCCTTGATGGAGGCGTTCTTGGCGGTGATGGTGGGGACGGTGGCCGGGTTGACCTCCACGGCCTTGTCCTTCGGGGAGACCCCGACCGCCATCGCCTTGGCGATCGGCTCCGAGAATCCCGGCCGCTCGGCGGGTGCGACGGCCAGCATGCGTCCGAGCTGCGCGGCAAAAGTGGGCGAGGCCACAGTGGCCGCGGTGACGGCTGCCGCGGCAGCCAACAGCACGCCGATGATGCACAGCAGCGCAACCTTCAGGCCCTTGCGCTTCTTTTTTTCCTCAGTCATCCCAACCCAAACTCGAGACCTCACGGCATGGTGCGCGCCGCCGGGGCACAGCACGGCCCTGCTTCCATGGTAGGACCCCCGGCGGCTTGCGCCGGGCCATGGCGCGGCGCTGCCGTCCAACAATCCGGTAACCATCCCGGGGACGACGTCGGCGATCGGCACCTGAGGTGCCCATCGCCGACGTCGGATATTTCGAGGTCAGTAGCGGTAGTGGTCCGACTTGTACGGGCCGGCTACGTCCACGCCCAGATACTCGGCCTGCTCCTTGGTCAGTTCGGTGAGTTCGACGCCGAGCGCGTCCAGGTGCAGGCGGGCGACCTTCTCGTCCAGCACCTTCGGCAGCACGTAGACCTGCTTGGCGTACTCCGGTTCGCCGGTGGCCGAGCCCTCGGCCGGCTTGCCGTGCTTGGTGAACAATTCAATCTGCGCAATGGTCTGGTTGGCAAAGGAGTTGCTCATGACGAACGACGGGTGGCCGGTGGCGTTGCCCAAGTTCAGCAGCCGGCCCTCGGACAGCACGATGATGGAGCGTTCGGCGTCGGAGCCGGCGTCGAAGATCCATTCGTGGACCTGCGGCTTGATCTCCACCTTCTGCACGCCCGCGACCTTGGCCAGCCCGGCCATATCGATTTCGTTGTCGAAGTGGCCGATGTTGCCCACGATGGCCTTGTCCCGCATCCTCACCATGTCGGACGCCATGATGACGTCCTTGTTGCCGGTGGTGGTGATGAAGATGTGGCCCTCGCCCACCACCTTGTCCAAGGTGGTGACCTGGTAGCCGTCCATCGCCGCCTGCAGGGCACAGATCGGGTCCACCTCGGTGACCACAACGCGGGCGCCCTGGCCGCGCAGCGCCTCGGCCGCACCCTTGCCGACGTCGCCGTAGCCGCAGACAACGGCCGTCTTGCCGCCCATCAGCACGTCCGTGGCGCGGTTGATCCCGTCCGGCAGCGAGTGGCGGATGCCGTACTTGTTGTCGAACTTGGACTTGGTGACCGCATCGTTGACGTTGATCGCCGGGAACAACAGCTGGCCCTGCGCCGCCAACTGGTAGAGGCGCAGCACACCGGTGGTGGTTTCTTCTGTGACGCCGCGGATGCCGGCGGCCACCCGGGTGAACTTCTGCGGGTCCTTGGCCAGCGAAGCGCGCAGCACATCCAGAATGATGCCGTACTCGTCCGGGTCCTCGGCGGAGGCCGATGGCACCGCACCCGCGGCCTCGAATTCCACACCCTTGTGCAACAGCAGCGTGGCATCGCCGCCGTCGTCCAAGATCATGTTGGGCCCCAGGTCGGGGTTTTCAGCGGCGCCGGGCCAGGTCAGGATCTGCTCGGCCGTCCACCAGTATTCTTCGAGCGTCTCGCCCTTCCAGGCGAAGACCGGCACACCCTGCGGGTCTTCCGGCGTGCCCTTGCCCACGACGATGGCGGCGGCCGCCTCGTCCTGAGTGGAGAAGATGTTGCAGGATGCCCAGCGGACCTCGGCGCCGAGTGCGGTCAGGGTTTCAATCAACACCGCGGTCTGCACGGTCATGTGCAGCGAACCGGCGATCCTGGCGCCGGCCAGCGGCTGGGTTGAGCCAAACTCTTCGCGCAACGCCATCAGGCCCGGCATTTCGTGCTCCGCCAGGCGGATCTGGTGCCGGCCGGCGGCGGCCAGCGAGAGGTCCTTGACCTTGTAATCGATCGTCAATGTCATGCTCCTAAGCGTTGTCAGCGGGGCCGTCGGGGGTGGAGTCGGAGGCGTCGGTGCCAGGGGCGGCCTTCGGCAACAGCACCGGGATGCCGTCTTCGATCGGGTAGCGTAGCCGGTCACCCGCCGCGGTGCGGCCGGTCGATACCAGCTCGTCTCCCTCCTGGACCAGGGATGAACCGGTCGCGGGGCAGCGCAGGACCGCCAGCAGCTCGGGTGTCAGATGTGCCATGCGAATGTTGTCCTTCGGTCGATCTGCGGCTTCCGCAGCGCCGGCGTCCGGTGGACGGCGGGGCCTCGCAGCGGACAGCAGGTTGCCTGGAATGCGGGCTGCCCGCCTCCCAGCGTATCGTTCTACGGTTGTCCGCGCAGAATGCGAAGATGCCCGCGTCGGGTGCCGGCAGCACCGGCCGGAGGCTCCAGCGGCTCACGCTGCCCGCGCGGCTGGGGCAGCTCATCGGTGATCTCCGGGGTGCGGGCGGCTTCGCGGACTGCGTCGGCCAAGGCCAGCAGATCGTCAGGATTGGGGGCCGGTGCCTGCGTGGGCAGCGCCAGCCGCATGACTTCCCAACCGCGGGGGACGGTCAGCCGCTCGGCGTGCTCGGCGCACAGGTCGTAGCAGTGCGGCTCTGCATAGGTTGCCAGCGGGCCAAGCACGGCGGTGGAGTCTGCATACACGTACGTCAAAGTAGCGATGGCCGACCGCTGACAGGCCGAGCGTGAACATTGACGAATGGATCCCACGAGAAAGAATCCTACTCCGGGCCACTCTTCTTCTGGGCCACCGGCACGGGCAGGAGCGGAAAGATTAGGTCACAATCAGGCCTCTCCCGGCGCCACTGCCCCTGAGCTCCCCACGCACCGCTGATGGCCAGTGCCGAATTCGCGCTGCCGGGCTTAAAGTCGGTATATGGAAAACGGACCATCACTGACTGTTTCGCTGGGTGGCGACGGCGGTGGCTGGCGCCGTCCGTTTAGCGTGCGACGCCGGAACCGCCGCGGCCGCGGACTGCGCGGCGATCTGCTGCCCGCCCACCTGCCGGGCCATCTGACCAGGCCCGAGCAATTCGAGCAGTGGGTTTCCGAGTCTGCCGAGCGGCTGGAGTACTTCTGGGGCGAGCGGATCGAAGCAGCCCAATTCGTGGTCGAGGACATCCCGCCGCATCTCGAGGAGCTCTTGGCCCGTGGGCAAGCGGCGCCGCTGGGCAGCTTCACTCCGGCCGCTCCGGGCCGGCCGGCAGTGGTGACTGTTTTCCGGCATCCAGTGCAGATGGCAGCGCGGCTGCGGGCCGAACTGCCGGAGCTCATCCACGACGTCGTGGTGGAGCAGACCGCGCAGTTGCTGAACATGGCTCCCGAAGCCGTCGACCCGGGCTACGGCCGAACCCGCCCCTGAACGAGAAGTCCTGAGGTTTAGTACCCGATATTGACCGGAACGGCGTTCTGCGCCTGCGTCCCCGCGGGCACCGGAAGGACCGCAATGTCGGCTGAGTCTCCGTTGGTCAGCGTCTGGGCACCGTAGACTCTCTCGCCCGACGCGCTGATCAACAACGCCGCAGGATCAGCGTCGTCGGCTTTCGGGTTCAACGTCACCGTGGTTCCGGCGGGAACATTGACCGTTTGCTTCTTCCCCAGTCCGCCGTCCAGGTCCACCGGCGTAATTTCCAGCTGGGCATCGCCGGACGGCGCGCTGAAGGCCATGCGGGAGCTGACGCCGCCAGGGACGACTGCCAGGTGGTTGCTGCCGAGCCGGCCGGTGGCGGGTGCCCAGCCGAAGTCCACCGGCGCTCCTTCCTCGGTTGCCCTGCTGACGCGTGCGGCGGCGGCGATGGAGACATCGGAGCTGACTTCAACGGAATACGTGCCGCCCGGCAATGAATCAAGCGGAACTCTGGTGATGCTGCCGGCGGCCGCGGTGATGACACCGCCACCCGGGAGGCTTACCGGTCCGTCCGAACCAATGACCCGCACTTCAAGGACAGCGTCGGTCACGCCCGGTACCGCCACCTCCAGTGCCGGCGCAGCGTTCTGATAGCCGTCCTGTTGGCGGATCTTCCGCGCGAGCTTGTCATCCTGCACGGTGATGCCGGTGACCAGCTGGCGGGTCCCGGCGGGAGCCGATGCCTGCAGCAATTCGACGCCGCCGGGCGTCAGTTGGCGCAGGATGCTCTGTTGGATGAACCCGGTCACGGGGCCGCCGGAGGACTGGACGCGCACGGCCAGTGATTCCTGGTTGGCGGCTAGGCCCGCCAGCACGATGGAGCGGGACTCGCCGGGCGCGACCAGCAGCCCGCGGGTGCCGGCAGCTTGGATCTGTCCCTCGCCGGAGACCAGTTCCAGGTTGACCGAGGACGGGGTCTGCGAACTGTTGTGCAGCTTCAGTACGGATGTGGTGCCCACCGTGGTGGAGGCGCCGAGCAGCCAGAAATCGTTGGCCGGGGCCATGCAGTTGGCCGCGGCCAGGCCGCGCAGGTCGCCGTCGGAAGCCCGATAGGTCATCGCGGCGCCGGCCAGGGCGGTGGTCTCCCCCACCGGGTCGGCCCGCAGCACCGTGGGAGCGGACAGCTCCTGCCCGGAAACGACGGATGCGACCACCTTGGTCTCGCCGGAGGACTCCGCGGTCGGTTCCGCGATGCGCTTGAGCGGAGTATCCTCGCCGAGTTCGGTCAGCTCGCTGCCGGGGACGTTGCCGCTCAGGTCGCTGAGCACCAAGGCCCGTGCCCTGGTCTGCGCCGTGGTGGAGACGGGGCTGAATTGCGGATCGGTGGCCTCGGCGGCCGAATCCAGCAGCCGAAGCGGCTCCGGACAGACTGCGGTGTAGTCGCCGGCCGGGACGGCGGCGGAAACAGGGGGAAGCTCCCTGGCGGCACCCGGCGCATCCGCCAGACTGCCGGCGGCAACCGCCACGCCGGTCAGCAGGACTATTCCTGCTCCCGTGATGGCGCCCAGGGTCCGCCGGGCGCCGCCCCGTGCGCCGGGTCCAGCGGCACGGTTCGACTGAACACGCGGCTTGCCCGCAGCGGCATCACGGGCGCGGTCCCGCCGCGCGGCACGCCGGGCAGCCTTGCGGTCGACCGGCGGCACGGACTCGGCCGGGAGCATGGCCTCCGTTGGCTTGGCTGGCTTGGCAGCGGCCGGTTGGGCCGGCTGGGCAGGCTCGCCTGCGGCCGGGTTGGCTGGCTTGGCGTCGGACGGCTGGGCAGACTCGGCTGCGGCCGCGCTGGCTGGCACGGACTCAGCCGGCTGGGCCGGCTGGGCCGGCACAACTGCTTCCGGCTGAGCAGGCTCGCCGTCGGCCGGTGAGGCCGGCTCGGCCGCGGCTGGCTCGGAAGCCTCGACCTCAGCCGGCTGGGCAGCCTCGGCAGCCGCGTACTGGTTCGGCGTTACGCCGTCTTGGGTTGCTCCGGGCGAGGATGCCGCCCCGGTCCCTGCATCTGTCGCCTCCGGTTGTTCACCGCGGCCGCCTGTCTCGGTCATCGTTGCTGTCCTTTTCCGGCCAAGGCGGCTGTGGCGCCGTCGTCCGGGTCTTCGAAAGCTGCACGTTGCAGTTCGGCGGTGCTGGCATCGGCCCCGGTGGTTTTGATGTGGTCGATCCGGCGCGGCGCGAACCGCCGGCGGGCCGGGATCGGGATGGCCAGCAGAACCGTCAGCCCAATCGCTAGCACCTGCAGGATACCGATCCACGGCGACCACGGGCTGGCATAACCGATCTTCGCGGTCCCTGCGGCGGCGGGGACCTCGAAAGCCTGTGCCCAGCTGTCCTCCGCTGCCTCCAGCCGCTGGCCGTTCAACGTTGCCGTCCAGCCCGGATCCTTCCGCTCGGCCAGGATCAGCCGGCGTCCGGACTCGCCGGCCGGAATTTCGCCTCCCGCCGCGGTCCAGTCCGACGGAACGGATTGAAGCAGCGCGCCGTTGGCATCAACCAGACGCACCCGCGCCGTCTGAGCGCCGGCCTCCGTGCCGTCGTCGGCCGTCGTACCGACAACACGCCAGAGCCATCCGGCATCGGTGCGTCCCACGGAGGTCAGCCCGGGAACGGCGTCGATGCGGCCGGCCAGCAGTTCGGCCGCCGTGTCGGATTCCTGCAGCACCACGAAGTCAACGCCGAGGCGTACCAGCGAGGACCGCGGGTCCACACCGGTGCCCGCCACGATGACGGCCACCGTGTTGCGCAGTTCGGCGTCGGCATCGTCGTCGGCACCTACTTCGGCCTCGGTCAGCGGACCGTCCAGGGACCTTGCCGCATAGATGGTGGAGAGCTGGTCGAGCGTAGTGCCGCTGCCGTGCATCACTGCCGCGGTCACGGTGCCGCCGGTCCCCGCGGTCAACACCAGCGCGCGCGCCTGCTCCGGCCCGGTTCCCCGATCAGCGGCCGTGGCCGGGAGCGTGCGATCGGCCCCGGGGGCTATGAACATCTGCGTGCCGAAATCGGTCAGCGTACGGGCCTCGGTCGAGGCCGTGTAGCCGGTGAACTGGGGCACCAGCCAGTGCGCCAGGCCCACCACCGGCCCCAGGCCCAGGAGCACGACGGCGGCCACCGCCACCGTGCGCCGCTGGCCGCTCCGCGACCGGCCCCACGAGTCCATTCCCAGCTGCATTCGGTTTCCGGCGATCAAGGCCGCGCCCAGCAGCAGGAACATGGCCACCGAGACAAAGGGACCCGTAAACGGTGTGACCACGGCTCCGGGCGCCACCGCGGTGGCCAGCATGGACGAGCCGTACGAAGCCGCCAGCGCCAGGAAGGCGCCGAGCCAGAGCAGTCGTGCGCGGGCGGCTCCGTCGCCCCCGATCGCGCCGGCCACGGCCAGCGCGAGCATCGGCACGGCCGCGACGAGTGCGTAGACCAGCGCCCATGGCCCGTGCGCCAGCTCTTCCAGCAGTCCGGCTCCGGCGAGTCCGTCGGCGGGGCCGAAGGCCAGCGGGAAACCCATCAGTTGCTGCCAGAGCGGGGCCGCGTCGAAGGCCAGCGGCAGGCCGGGGTCGCCCAACAGCGCACGCGGTTCGTTCAGGGCGGCAATGACCATGGGCAGGGCGAGCGCCAACGGCGGGACCAGCGACCACCAGACGGTCTTGGCCCGGCGGCCCAACGAGAGCACAAGGATGGCAACGAAGACAACGGCCACCGGCAGCAACGCCGGCGCCGACGCGGTGATGCCGGCAAGGCAGAGTCCGGCCGCTGCCGCCGCGGTCCATGAGGGATTCCCATTGATGCCCGGCTTGTGCACGGTCTCGTGCGGCAGCAGCGGGCGGTTGGCATCGACGCGCTGGACGGCCGAGCCGGTGGCGCGCAACAGGCCGAGCACGGCCCAGGGGATCAGCAAATGGGCAATCAGCGCACCGAGGCGTCCGGTACCCAGAGCGACTTGGAACGCGGGAACGCTCGCCCAGAAAATGGCGGCCCAGAAGCGCAGGCCGCGCCGTTGCGTAAGGGCCCCGGCGGCAAACCAGGCCCCGGCGGCGGCCAACGGCATGGCCAGCATGACCAACGTCACGACGGCGGCAGATCCGTTCCCCAGCCCGAGCAAAGCCAAGGCTGCCAGCACGTAGCCGAAAGGGTCGCCATGCCCGGGCAGCCCCGAGCCGAGCGAGACCCACCAGCTGGCCGCGTTGTGCCAGACCTCGGCCACAGTCGCGGATACCGGCAACAGCCCGCCGCCGACGAGCGATGGCGCGCCGAAGAAGTCGAACATGCCCACCGCGGACACGATAGCTAGCACGACGGCGGCGACCACCAGCCCCGTACCGACCCAGGTCCGCGCGGGGGCCGCCAGCGCGGCGAAGTCATCGGACCCGCCGGTGGGCTGGTCGCTGCTGCCGGCATCCGTGCCGGACCCGTCACCCACTACGCCGGCGGCGAGTTCGGGGCGGAGGGATTCGGCCAGCGAACGCCGGTAGGCCCAGACCTCGCGCTGCGGTACCATCAGCGTGCGCACTATCCCCCGCGACGTCTTGCGGGTCTTGGCCGCCTGCCGTCGGGATGCAAAGTAGCCGACCGGACCGAAGAGGGCCACCAGGGTGGCGCCGAGCTGCCGCAGCCCGTGCATCGGATCCTTGGCCACCACGGACGCCAAGAAGCTGTACAGCCCGCCCAGGAGGGCGCCCATCCACAAGAACGGCACCTTCCACCACACCGCATGCTTCAGCCGCAGGTGGATTTGGGCCTTGCGGGCTGCCTTCGCGGTGGTGTGGTCGCTGGCCCGGGTGGCATGGCGGACCGTTGCGGTCGGCACGACCACCACCCGGTGCCCGGCCAGCCGGTTCCGCCAGCACAGGTCCAGGTCATCGCCGGTCCCAGGCAGGGCGGAGTCGAACCCGCCCAGCTGGTCGAAGACGTCGCGGCGCACCAGCATTCCAGCGGAGTTAACCGCGAAGAAGTCGCTGCGCCCGTTGTACTGGCCCTGGTCCAGCTCATCCAGGTCGATCATGGTCAGCCGTTCGGCCCAGCGGCTCACCGTCAGGCCGACGTCGACCAGCCGGCGCGGGTTGTCCCAGTCCACCTGCTTGCAGCCGGCGATGGTGACGGACGGCGCCGTTTCCACGGCGAGCAGCAGTTCCTCCAGGGCGTCGGGTGCCGGCGCGGAATCGTCGTGCAGCAGCCACAGCCACTCCTGCACCGCAGGGCCTTCCTCGGCGTGCTTGGGCAGCTCGGCCAGCCCCACCCGTACGGCAGCACCGAATCCGGCGCGAGCGGAGGCCGAGGTCACCGGGGATCCGGCAGGCAACTGGGCGCGCAGCAGGTCGGCGGACGCGTCGGTCGATCCGGTGTCGACGCCAAGATAGACATCGGCTGGCCGCGTCTGCTGAGTCAGCGCGGCCAGGGTCTGCGGTAGGTAGGAAGCGCCGTTATGGGCAACAACAACGGCGGTAACGCGAACTTGCTGCTGAATTAGAGCGCTCTTTTCCGTAGCCGGCGGCGCTCGCGCTCCGACAGCCCTCCCCAGATGCCGAAACGCTCGTCATTGGCCAGCGCGTACTCCAGGCACTGCGAGCGCACCGTGCACGCCCCGCAAACCTTCTTCGCATCGCGGGTAGAGCCGCCCTTCTCAGGGAAGAATGCCTCCGGATCCGTCTGTGCGCAGAGGGCATCGGCCTGCCAGCCGAGTTCGCCCTCGTCCTCGTAGCCCGTGCCGAAGCCGGGCAATCCGATCCACAGCGGCTTCTGCTCGGGTTCGGCCTCCGGTTCCCGCAGCAAACGCGGAGCGGACAGCTCCAACACCTCGGCTTCGGGTTCCTCCGCCAACGCTTCGTGTGCCGCCAGGAACGCGGTAGCCGCGTCCTCAAGTGTCTGTTGGCTGGATTCGCGGAAGCGCTCTGCCGCCGCCGGATCAGCCGGATCCACATACCAATCTGCCGGTACGCCGCGCGATCCCTGCGATGCCGAAGCCTGTGCCTCTAGCTCTCGCCGGTGCGCAATACGTTCTGCCTGCCCCATCAGCCCTCCCGGTGTTGCTGTACCAGCATGGTGCTAAGTTCGACTCCAGTGCTGGATCTCAGCGCCGAATACGAGAATGCTGCTACACGTTTAATACCTAATTACACGGGTGTAATCCGGTTCAAGTCAAGTGCCGGCGGGAATCTTAGAGACAGGCGGGCCCAAAACGAGGCACGCCACGCGAAGATCTTGTCGTCGTGATGTACGCCACACCCAGAACAGCTAACGAAGCCCCGGCCACCGCCGCGTCGCGACAGGTGTCCGCCACCCGCACCAAAGGAACACCGTGAACCCTTCCGCCAGCATCACCGACCTGCTCGCCCGGCTGCGCCCCGACTCCTCCCCCTGCCTCGTCTGGTACGGGCCGGCGGCAGAACGCGTCGAGCTGTCCGGCCGCGTCCTGGACAACTGGGTGGCCAAGACCGCCAACCTGCTGGCTGAGGAGCTGGACGCCGACGAAGGAACAACCGTGGGCCTTCGCATGGAGCCACACTGGCGGTCGCTGGTCTGGGCGCTGGCAGCGTGGCAGGCCGGCGCTACCGTCCGGCTGGACACGGCAGGACCCGCCCCGGACGTGCTGGTCTCAGCCGATCCCGAGCAGCTGACCGGCGACAGTACGCACCAGGTACTGGTGGCCCCCAGGGCGCTCCAGCTGCGCTGGCCGGGAGAATTGCCGGCCGGCGTCCTGGACTACGCCGCGGAAGTCCGCTCCTACGCGGACGTCTATCTGGGGTTGGATACGCTGGCGGCCGACGGCCTGGCCTTGGAGTACGACGACGGAGCCCTCACCTTCGGCGAGCTGCTCGGCCAGCCGGCACCGGCCCGGATCCTTCTGGTGCCCGCACAGACCACCTGGCCCGAAGTGCTGCGCGAGGCCCTGGCGACCTGGCAGGGCGGCGGCACCGTGGTCCTGGTGCACCCGGACGTGGAAGTGACCCAGCGCTTGTTGGACAGCGAACGGGTCAGCGCCCGGCTCTGAACGAACCGCTCGCCGGCCGCGTGCCCGGGTCCCGGGGGCGTGCCCGGCTCCGCGCGCCGCCTAGCTCCGTGCGGCCTAGCTCCTGGTGGTGCCGGAGGCCTGCGGTCCGTCGACCTCGGGCGAGTTCGCCGGCTGCTCGCTCGCCACGTGCTGGCCGTGGTGGCTTTCGAAGATTTCCCGGTCGTCGGCGAACTCCGGATCGGCGTCCAGTTCCGCGTTGAACACCAGGAAGCGGTAGGCGAAAAACCGCATCACAGTAGCCAGGACCGTTCCGAAGATTCCGGCGAACAGCAGCATGGTGGGTTCCGTCATCTCCAGCGGGTACCGGGCGATCCACACACAGCCCGCGGAAATGACCATGCCGATGACGTTGATCACCACGAACAGCACGAGTTCGCGCAGCGCGTTCGCTTGGCGGCGGTGGCGGAACGTCCAGTAGCGATTGGCCACCCAGGAGAACAGCGTCGCCACGGAGGCTGAAACAAACCGCGCCTTCACCACGCTGTCGTCCATCGGCCCGTTGATCAGCCACCAGTACAGGCCGTTGTCCACGATGAAGGCGATCCCGCCGACCGTGCCAAACTTCGCTACTTCCCGCCAAAAAAGGGAAACCAGGCCGCTGATGCGCTCGGAAATAGTTCGATTCATGATCGAAGGAAGAGCCCTTTCGTTCTGACGCCGGAATCGTGCCGGCCGACGCATCATTGTATTGCCCCAGACTGGACGTTACCTAGGACATCCCGGCGCGGGGGTGCGCAATGCAGTTCTGCCAGAGTCGGTTCGGTAACCTGACAAGGTGAGTTTTCCAGTAATCGGTGTAGTGGGCGGCGGCCAACTCGCCCGAATGATGGCCCCCTGTGCGGTGGAACTCGGCTTTGAACTGCGTGTTCTGGCCGAAGCCGACGATGTCTCGGCGGTTTCGGCCGTCGCCATGGCACCGGTCGGTGACTACCGCGATCTGCAGGCGCTGCGCGAGTTCGCCCAGGGTCTGGACGTGCTGACGTTCGACCACGAGCACGTTCCCGGTGAACACCTGCAGGCCCTGATTGCCGAGGGCGTGAACGTGCAGCCGCATCCGGACGCCCTGATCCACGCGCAGGACAAGCTGGTCATGCGCGAGGTGGTGGACAAGCTCGGGCTGCCGAACCCGGCCTGGGGATCCGTCGCCACGGTCGACGAGCTCGTAGCCTTCGGTGAGCAGACCGGCTGGCCGGTGGTACTCAAGACGCCGCGGGGAGGTTACGACGGCAAGGGCGTGCGGATCATCCAGGATGCCGCCGCGGCCGCCGACGCCGCCGACTGGTTTACCGGCGGCGCGCTGCTGGCCGAAGAGAAAGTCGACTTCAGCCGCGAACTCTCGGCGCTGGTGGCCAGGACACCGTCCGGCGAAGCCCGCGCCTGGCCGGTGGCCCACACGATTCAAGTGGACGGGGTCTGCGACGAAGTGATCGCACCCGCACTGGATCTGCCGGCTGAAGTCGCCGAAGCTGCCCAGCAAGCCGCGCTGCAGTTGGCCGACGCGCTCGGCGTGACCGGCGTCATGGCCGCCGAACTGTTCGCCACGCCCGGCCGTGGTGCCGGCTTCGTGATCAACGAACTGGCCATGCGCCCGCACAACACCGGCCATTGGACCCAGGACGGCTCCGTCACCAGCCAGTTCGAGCAGCATCTGCGAGCGGTCCTGGACCTCCCGCTGGGCGACACCTCGGTGCTCGGCGGCGTCGTCGTGATGAAGAACTACTTGGGTGGCGCCACTACGGATTTGTTCTCGGCCTACCCGCGCGCGCTGGCGGCCGAGCCCACCGTTAAGGTCCATGGTTACGGGAAATCGGTCCGGCCGGGCCGCAAGATCGGCCATGTCAACGTGGTGGGCCGGGACGCGTCCCAGGTGAATGACTTACGCCGGCGCGCGGACCGGGTTGCCTCGATCATCCGAGACGGTGTGGATCCCCAGGAAGGCAAGCCATGAGCCAAAAGCCGATAGTCGGCGTCGTGATGGGTTCGGATTCCGACTGGCCCGTCATGGAGGCCGCCGCACAGGCGCTGGAAGAATTCGGCATCCCGTACGAGGCGGACGTCGTCTCCGCGCACCGCATGCCGGAAGACATGATCAGATACGGCAGAGAAGCCCATACCCGGGGACTGCGGATCATCATTGCCGGCGCCGGAGGTGCCGCGCATCTGCCCGGCATGCTCGCCTCGGTGACTCCGCTGCCGGTGATCGGCGTGCCGGTGCCGTTGAAGTATTTGGACGGCATGGACTCCCTGCTCTCCATCGTGCAGATGCCCGCCGGCGTTCCAGTGGCAACCGTGTCCGTCGGCGGAGCCCGCAACGCCGGGCTGCTGGCCGTGCGCATGCTGGCTGCCGGCGGCGATGGGCTGGCCGAGCAACTGCAGCCTGCGCTGCTGGAGTTCGCCTCCGGCCTGCGGCAGGCCGCCTATGACAAGGGAGCCGCCCTGCGCGAACGCGTCGCCGGCTCTGGCGAGGCCTAGCCAGTGAGTCACCAGCCGACCACGCGGCCGGCCGGCCCGTCGGCCCGCGGAATGACGGATCCAGTCCGCTACCCGCAGCACGCGTCCGCGCCGGTGCGGACCAAACGCGCCTTCGTCCTGCTGCTGCTGACCTTGTTCATCCCCGGCAGTGCGCAATTGGTGGCCGGGGACCGGGCGCTGGGCCGGCGCGCGCTGGCCGTTACGCTCCTGGTCTGGGCGGCCATCTTGGCGGCAGGCATCGTGGCGCTGGTGAACTGGCCGCTGCTGGTGAACCTGGCCACCGGCCGCTGGAGCTCGCTGGTGCTGATCGTGGTGCTGGCCGCGCTGGCCCTGTTCTGGGCCTTTCTGTTCCTGAACACCCTGCGCATCATCCGGCCCAACCTGCTGGCCCCGGGAGCCAAGCCCGCGGTGGCGGTGGCGCTGGCCGCACTCATGGTGGTGACCAGCGGCAGCCTGGGCTACGCCGCCTATCTGCTCAATGTGAGCCGCAATGCCTTCGGCACCATCTTCGAAACCCGGCCGGCCTTCGACCCGGTCGACGGCCGCTACAACTTCCTGCTGATGGGCGGCGACGCCGGCGCGGGGCGGGTCGGGCTGCGCCCGGACAGCATCCAGGTGGTCAGCGTAAACGCTAAGACCGGCCACACCGTCATGTTCGGCATTCCGCGCAACTTCCAGAACGCCCCGTTCCCGGCCGACTCCCCCATGCACGAGGTCTATCCCGAAGGCTTCAACTGCGGCGACGAGTGCATCATCAACGCCCTGTACGTGGACGTGGAGCAAAACCATGCCGACCGCTACCCGGATGCCAAGAACCCGGGTGCCGAAGCCATGAAGGACGCTGTCAGCGGCATCTTGGGCATCGACATCCAGGCGTATGCCCTGGTGGACATGGGCGGCTTCGAGGCCCTGGTGGACGCCATGGGCGGCATCACCGTGGACTCCGGCGGCTGGGTGCCCATTTCCAGCAAGACCATTCCGGGCACCAACCAGCATTACCCGCCCAAGGGCTGGATCGCCCCGGGCGTCCAGAAGCTCGACGGCTATCACGCACTCTGGTACGCCCGCTCCCGCGAGTTCGCCACCGACTACGACCGCGTCCAGCGCCAGCAGTGCGTGATGTCGGCGATGGTCAACCAGCTTGACCCGGCCACCGTGCTGACCCGTTTCCAGCAGTTGGCCGAAGCCGGCGAGCAGGTCGTGGAAACGGACATTCCCAGTTCCCAGCTGGGCAGTTTTGTCTCGCTGGCGCTCAAGGCCAAGGACCAGAAGACGGAGCGGCTGACCATTGGTCCGCCGGACTTCGGCACGGCGGCGGACAACTTCGTCACTTACCCGGACTTCTCCAAGATCCACCCGCGGGTTCAGAAACTGTTCACCCAGGAAACGGAGACTCAAAAGAAGGCCAAGAACGACGCCGGTGGTTCCGGCGGCGGGGATTCCTCCGGCGGCGGTGCCAAGCAGCCGAAGAAGTCCGCACCGAAACCGGCGAATACGCCGGAAGCGGCGGATCCGCAGATCACCGAGGAATACCTCCAGCAGCTGGCCGAGATTGGCGATACCGCCACGATCGGGTCCCTGCTGGCCGACAACGGCAAGTGCTCGGTCCCCTGATCCGGCCTTCCGGCGGGACCGGCGAGTGCCCGGTGGGATGACGGTTCTGGCTGTCGGGGCCGCGCCATGTTGTTCTGGCAGGATCATTGAGGACAAGGACGAGGAAGAGGCTTCAAGATGTACCGGTTGACCAATGTATTGCGACCCTACGCATGGGGTTCGACGACGGCGATCGCCGAGCTGTTCGGCCGGGAACCGTCCGGCGGGCCGGAGGCCGAGCTCTGGATCGGTGCACATCCCGACTCTCCCTCCACGGTGCAGCTGGCCGACCGCGAGCAGCCGCTGGACGAGTTCATCAAGGAGAATCCGGGCGCCACTCTCGGCGAATCAGTGCTGGGGCTGTTTGGTGCCACCCTGCCGTTCCTGACCAAGGTCCTGGCCGCCGATTCGGCCCTCTCGCTCCAGGTCCACCCCACACTGGAGCAGGCAAAGTCCGGATTCGCCGCGGAGAACGCCGCCGGCATTTCCTTCAACGACCCGCAGCGCAGCTACCGGGATGACAACCACAAGCCGGAGATGATCTTTGCGCTCAGCGACTTCCAGGCGCTGTGCGGTTTCCGTCCCCCGCGCGACGCCGCCCGGCTGCTGGCCGGGCTGAGGCCGAAGCTGGCGGAGGCCGGTGCCAGCCTGGACCTCCTGGACGACGTGCTGCATCTGCTGGACACGGCCGACGAGGAAGCGGCCCTGCGCGGCGCCTTCGTCGCCCTGCTCGACGGCGGCGACCGTTCCACCGGGCTGACCACCGACACGGCCCGCGTCCTAGCGGCCGCTCCGGCCGGCAGCCTGGGCAGCGAATACACAGCTGCCGCCCGCCTGGCAGAACTTTATCCGGGCGATCCCGGTGCCTTGATCTCGCTGCTGCTCAACCTGGTCAACCTCTCCCCCGGCCAGGCGCTATGCCTGCCGGCCGGCAACATCCACGCCTACCTGCAGGGCCTCGGCGTGGAGGTGATGGCAACCTCGGACAACGTGCTGCGCGGCGGCCTCACACCCAAGTACATCAACGTGCCGGAGCTGGTGAAGATCACCGACTTCCGTCCGATCACCCCACCATTCGTGGTACGGACCACCACCGATGCGGGTCAGGAGCTGTACTGCCCGCCATTTGCCGAATTCCAACTCCAGCGCATTGAATTGTCCGACGGCGGCAGCCCCGTTCCGCTGGCCCAGCATGGTCCCACGATTGTGCTGGCGGTCTCCGGGAGCGTGCTGCTGGACTCGCCGAGGTCCGACCTGACGATCAGCCGCGGCGAGGCCGCCTTCATTCCCGCTGCCGAACAGCCGGTGAACGTCCATCCGGCGGGCGGAACTGAAGCCGGTGCCGTGCTGTTTGCGGTCACCACTTCGGGCAGCACACATGAATTCGACGAACAACGAACGGGAGCAACACTTTGACCGCTTCGATCCTGCAGTCCGAGCCGTGGGCCCGCTTCCAACGAAGCCTGGGCAAAGAGGTCTTCGAACGCAGCGGAGACGGCTGGACCTTCCTGGCCCTGCTGGAAAAGACGCCGCTGGGACGCTTCCTGTATGTCCCCTACGGCCCCGAGGCTGCAGACCACGCGGCCTTGGTCCGCGCCCTTGCCGCCCTGCGTTCGCTGGCCGCCGAGCAGCACGCCCACTACGTGCGGATCGAACCGGTGGGCACAGACCTCGGGGAACGGCCGCAGGCGGCATTGCAGTCACTGGGCCTGGTCAAGGCCCCGGTGGATGTCCAGCCGAAGCTGACCTGGATGCTGGACCTCAAGCAGCCGGAAGAGGAGTTGCTGGCCGGCATGCGCAGCACCAGCCGGAACCTCTACCGCAACATCCACAAGAAGGGCGTCACCTTCGACGTCTCCAAGGACCCCGAAGACATCGGCATCCTGCTGGGATTCCTGCACGACGTCTCCGAGCGCGCAGACTTCAAGGCCCAGTCCGATGACTACTTGCGGCAGGCTGCCCGGAACCTGGTGCCGGCCGGTGCGGCCAAAATCTTCATCGCGCGATTGGACGGGAAGCCGATCGCGGCAGCGCTCTCCTACGACACGGAATCGACCCGGGTCTACGCGCACGCCGCGGCCGACGACGCCCACCGCAAGCTCAATGCCGGGATTCCGCTGGTGGTCACCATGATGATGGATGCCCGGGCCGCCGGCATCGACCGGTTCGACATGTGGGGCGTCAGCCCGGAAGACGAGCCCGACCATCAATGGGCCGGGTTCTCGCGCTTCAAACGTTCATTCGGCGGCTACGAGGTCAGCTACCCGGGCAGCTGGGACCTGCCGGTCAACCAGCTCATGTACCGGGCCTATCTGCTCACCCGGCGGGCCCGCGAGGCGGGCGGCCCTGCGGTGAACAAGGCGCGCACCGCCGTGCTGCCGGCGGTGCACAAGGCGCGCAACGCCGTCGTGCCATCCCTTCGGAAGCTGCGAGGCAAGCTCCCCCGCTGACCCGGCTTTCCCTGCAGGCACGCCGGCAGGGAAAGCACGTAAAAACCCCGCACCAGCCTGGGCCGGTGCGGGGTTTTCGTTGGGTTTAGACCGTCCGCGTTGTGCTGAGGCCGCTGACTAGAGCTTCCGCTCGAATCGATCCCACTTGTATTCCTGGTGCTCGCCCTCGACAAACCGGATGGTGCCGGACTTGGAACGCATCACAATCGACTGCGTCAGGACCTTGTGGTTCTTGTACCGGACGCCGCGCAGCAGGTCGCCGTCGGTGATGCCGGTGGCCACGAAGAAGCAGTTGTCGCTGGTGACCAGGTCATCGGTGGTCAGCACCCGGTCCAGATCGTGGCCGGCGTCGATGGCCTTCTGCTTTTCCTCGTCGCTGGTGGGCCAGAGCCGACCCTGGATCACGCCGCCCAGGGACTTGATGGCGCAGGCCGTGACAATGCCCTCCGGCGTGCCGCCGATGCCCATCAGGACGTCGACGTCGGTGCCCTCACGGGCGGCTGCGATGCCGCCGGCAACGTCGCCGTCCATGATGAACTTGGTCCGCGCACCTGCCGCGCGGATCTCCTCCACGTACGGCTTGTGCCGGTCGCGGTCCAGGATCATCACGTTGATCTGGTTGATCTTCTTGTTCTTGGCCTTCGCGATCAGGTGCAGGTTCTGCTTGATCGGCAGGCGCAGGTCCACCAGGTCCGCGGCCTCGGGGCCGGTGACCAGCTTCTCCATGTAAAACACGGCCGAAGGGTCGAACATGGTGCCGCGCTCGGAGACAGCCAGTACGGAGAGCGCGTTGTTGATGCCCAGCGCCGTCAGCCGGGTGCCGTCGATCGGGTCCACGGCGACGTCGCACTCTGCGCCGGTGCCGTCGCCGACCTTTTCGCCGTTGAACAGCATCGGGGCTTCGTCCTTTTCGCCCTCGCCGATGACCACCACTCCGTTGAAGCTGACGGTGGACAGGAACGCCCGCATGGCGTCCACGGCCGCGCCGTCGGCGGCATTCTTGTCCCCGTAGCCCACCCAGTGGCCGCCGGCAATCGCCGCGGCTTCGGTGACGCGCACCAGTTCCAGGGCCAGGTTGCGGTCCGGCTCATTGTCACCGACGCGCATCGACGGCGGGAAGTTGGAAAAGGGATCAGCCTGGGCTTCGTGGGACACTTCGACCTCATCTTCGAGTAGCTCTTCAGACAACACCGGCTGTGGTGCCGTGGTGGATGAATCTGCGCTGCGGACATCTTCCATTGCTTTCGATCATAGTCGCCTGCACCCGGGGATCCAGCGCGTCGGCCAGCGTCCGGCCGTTGGGCGGCTGCCCATGTGCGCGCGGGCGGCGGGTATCTGAGATCATGGGAGGGTGAGTGAAGTGCGTCCCGAGGAATCGACCGAATCGGCTGGATCGGCTGAATTGCCTGCCAAGCCTGTCCTGACGGCCGAGCAGGCCAACCGGGCGAAAGCACCGGTAGTCGGCATGTTGCTGGCCGTGGGTCTCACGCTTGCCGTGCTGCTGCCGGTGATGTTTCTGAACCCGGGCAGCAAGCCGGAAGTCTACAAACGTAATATTGACGTGCCCGGCGTCGCGCTCCAAGCCGAATCCACCGCAGGCTACCGGCCGCTCGCCGTTGACCTTCCGGAGGGCTGGACATCCAACTACGCCCGGTGGAACACCGGGGGCACGGCCCAGGTGCCGGCCTGGGAAGTCGGTTATCTCACGCCCGGGCAGCAGTACATCGGGTTGATCCAGACCAACAAAGCGAATCCCACCTGGATTGGCCAAGTAACAAATAACGCACCGGTGACCGGTGACCGCAAGGCCGGCGCCAGCTGGGAACTCCGCGATGCCGGCCAAGGCGAGCGCAGCCTGGTGCTGGAGCGCGGCAAAATGACCGTTATCCTCAGCGGCACGGCCGAGCTGGACGAATTCGATGTGCTCGCCAACGCGGTCGTCAAATCGCTGGGCGGCAAGTAACTAAAGTCCCCCGGGGCGTCGCGAATGCGCGGTCAGGGCAACACAAAGCAGTAAGGTTGCTTCGTGCCCACCTCACTGACTCCCGCCCAGGCCTGGCAAAAACTTCTCGACGGCAATGCCCGCTTTGTTGCCGGCACGTCGGTCCACCCCAATCAGGACGCCGCTCGGCGCAGTTCGTTGGTCAACGAACAGAATCCTTTCGCCATCATCTTCGGTTGTTCCGACTCCCGGCTGGCGGCAGAGATCATTTTCGACTTGGGGCTGGGCGATGCCTTCGTGGTCCGCACCGCCGGCCACGTCCTCGGCGACGCGGTGATTGGCTCGCTGGAATACGGCGTGGACGTGCTCAACGTCCCGCTGATCGTCATTCTGGGCCACGACAGCTGCGGTGCGGTGACCGCCGCCAAGAACACGATAGACACCGGTGTGATGCCGCGCGGCGGCCTGCGCGACCTGGTGGAGCGGATTTCTCCGTCCGTGCTGGCTGCCCGGCGGGCCGGACACGACGACCTCAATGACATGGTGATCGAAAACGTGCGTCAATCCTCCGAACGCCTGCTGGACAGTTCGCGCGCCATTTCGGAGGCCGTCGACGCCGGCCGCACGGCCGTCGTCGGAGTGGCCTACCGGCTGGCGGACGGCCGCGCCGAGCTCGTTGCAGGCCACGGCACTCTCTAGGTAGGCCGCACCCGCCGGGGCTGGTGGCCTGACCCGGCCGCCAAGCGCTGTCAGCGGGCTGCGCCGCACCGCCGCTGGGTCCGCAACACAATTCGGAACCGGTGCGCGGCGGGCCTAAGCTTGGAGCCATGACTTCTGCCGATTCTGCTGAATACCGCATCGAACACGACACCATGGGTGAGGTCCGGGTTCCGGTCAACGCCCTCTACCGTGCGCAGACCCAGCGCGCCGTCGAGAACTTCCCGATCTCCGGCAAGACGCTGGAGCGCGCCCACATCGAGGCCCTGGCCCGGATCAAGAAGGCCGCCGCCACCGCCAACGCCGAACTGGGCGTGCTGGACGGCGAGCTGGCCAAGGCCATCGCCGACGCCGCCGATCAGGTAGCCACCGGCCAGTACGACGGCGACTTCCCGATCGACGTCTTCCAGACCGGTTCCGGCACCTCCTCGAACATGAACACCAACGAGGTGCTGGCCGAACTGGCCACCCGCGCCCTCAAGGCCGCTGGCAGCGACAAGACGGTCCACCCGAACGACCACGTCAACGCCTCGCAGTCCTCCAACGACGTCTTCCCGACCTCGGTGCACGTGGCAGCAACCTCTGCGCTGATCAACGAGCTGATCCCGGCGCTGGACTACCTGGCCGCCTCGCTGGAGCGCAAGGCCGAGGAGTTCAAGGACGTGGTGAAGTCCGGCCGCACCCACCTGATGGACGCCACCCCGGTCACCTTGGGCCAGGAATTCGGCGGTTACGCCGCACAGGTTCGCTACGGCATCGAACGCATTGAAGCCTCGCTGCCGCGCGTGGCCGAGGTTCCGCTGGGCGGCACCGCCGTGGGCACCGGCATCAACACTCCGGCCGGCTTCCCGCAGCGCGTGATCGAACTGCTGGCCGCCGACACCGGCCTGCCGCTGACCGAGGCCCGCAACCACTTCGAGGCGCAGGCCAACCGCGACGGCTTGATCGAGGCCTCCGGCCAGCTGCGCAACATCGCCTACGCGTTCATGAAGATCAACAACGACCTGCGCTGGATGGGCTCCGGCCCCAACACCGGCCTGGGCGAGATCGCCATCCCGGACCTGCAGCCGGGCTCCTCCATCATGCCGGGCAAGGTCAACCCGGTCATCTGCGAGGCCGCCATCATGGTGGCCGCCCAGGTGGTGGGAAATGACACCACCATCGCTTTGTCGTCTACCAACGGCGCCTTCGAGCTGAACGTAGGCATCCCGGTGATGGCCGCCAACCTGCTGGAGTCCATCCGCCTGCTGGCCAACACCTCCCGGGTCATGGCTGACAAGATGATCGACGGGCTGACCGCCAACGTGGAGCGTGCCCGCTTCCTGGCCGAGGCCTCCCCCTCGATCGTGACCCCGCTGAACAAGTACATCGGCTACGAAAACGCCGCCAAGATCGCCAAGCACTCGGTCAAGGAAGGCCTGACCGTGCGCGAGTCCGTCGTGGCCCTCGGCTTCTTGGAACGCGGCGAACTGAGCGAAGAGCAGTTGGATTCTGCCCTGGACGTGCTGTCCATGACCGTGCCGCCGCAGGCGAAGTAGTACCGGCTCCCCCGCGGGCCTTAGAGGGCGTTCCGGCTTCGGCCGGAACGCCCTTCGCTTTGAGGTTGCGCAAGTCCGGCCAGAGGGATACGGAGACGGCGCCGGCCCGGCCGGTGGCCTGAAACTAGGCTTCAGGCACGCATTCCGCGGTGCGGGTTGAAGAGGGCTTCGACCGTCGGGACGAAGCCCTCCTGCTAATTTGGCCCCTCCGGGGCTGAAACGATTGAAAACAGCTTGTGCCGTGGGGGGCTGGTATTAGGATGAGGCCCACACGTGCCCCCTTGGGTGGCCGGTGGGGGCCGGATGTGCGGCAACCGCCGGGTCCTCCTGGGGACATGCCGAAGACTGTCCAGGAGGTCTCCATGATTGGCGATTCGCAGACCCCGTCCCTGAGGACGGCCGATTATCCCCTACCGGACCAACCGAAAACCACTGGACGATTTATCGTCGTCTTCGCCGACCGCTCCGATGATTGTGCCGGGATTCTGGCTGAGTCAGCAGGCCTAACCCACGTGACGGACAGCCGGGACTTCGGCACCCGCGGAGTAGATCCGGACACGGCCTCCGGCGCAGAGGCAACGCTGTTCGCAAATCTGGGCATCGCCGTCGTCGACGCCGCCCCGGACCAAATCGGTGCGCTCCAAGTGAGCTCAGCGGACAAACACCGGGTCCTTTCGGTCTCGCCCGAACTCATCCACGATGTGCTGGGTTCGGCCGACGACTATGTTGCCGGTTACCGCGACGGCGTGGCTGACCTGGCCGGACGCCTCGCGGCGGGCCCGCATACCGGGCGCGACGGAGGATCCACCCCCGCGGACTTCGCCGACAACAACAACTTCACCTGGGGGCTACAAGCAACCAGGGCCGTCTCATCTCCCTACACGGGACAAGGCGTGCGGGTCGCCGTGCTGGATACCGGCGTCGATGGCTCGCATCCGGATTTTGCCGGTCGGGGTATTATCACCGCGTCCTTCGTCACCGGCGAGCAGCCCCAGGACGGGCACGGACACGGCACGCACTGCATCGGGATCGCGTGCGGCCCGAAAGTTCCCGGTACCGGTCCCCGCTACGGCGTGGCCCATGAAGCGGAGATCTTTGCCGGAAAGGTGCTGAGCAATGCCGGTTCCGGCACCGACGCAGGCATTCTGGCAGGGATCGACTGGGCCGTGGGCAACGGCTGCGCCGTGATTTCGATGTCGCTGGGCGCCGATGTGGCACAGATCCATCCGCCCTACACGGCTGCCGGAAGCCGGGCGCTGGAACAAGGATCCCTGATCGTCGCCGCGGCTGGCAATAATGCGGACCGACGGAAAGGCGAATTCGGATTCGTGGGTTCCCCTGCCAACAGCCCGTTTATCATGGCAGTGGCAGCCTTGGACCAGGCCCTCGACGTCGCCTTCTTTTCAGCCCGCAGCCTTCCGCTGCGCGGCGGGCAGGTGGACTGCGCCGGTCCCGGCGTCCACGTGTACTCATCGTGGCCCATGCCGAAACGCTACAACACCATCAGCGGAACAAGTATGGCGACGCCGCATGCTGCCGGCGTAGCAGCATTGTGGGCGCAGGCTACCGGCCGGCGAGGCCTGGAACTGTGGGCCACCTTGGTACAGGAAGCCGAGCGTTTGCCCCTGCTTTCGGTCGATGTCGGCGCAGGGCTGGTGCTTGCCCCTCAATAATTCCTTCCCCCGGCGGGTCGCCGGAGACATATCATGGGTGGTATGCAGATCACCGTTACGGTGCGCCACGACTACCTCTCCGATACCGGTCGGATTGCCGAGCAGTTGACGGCCGGCGGCATGCAGGTGGAGAACGTGCTCTCCACCTTGGGCATGATCACCGGCTCGCTCCCGGAAGGACAGCGCGCTGCCCTGGCCGGGATCGAGGGCGTTGAATCCGTCGACGAGGACCGGCAAGTGGTCCTGCCGCCGCCTGACTCGGACATCCAATAGCCTTCAGCGGACGAACTCCGGGACGCCCGTGGCCCGCAGCCCTGCCTGCAGTCTGGCCCGATGGTAGTCGGTCAGCTCCGGAAGCTCATCCAGTCCGAACCAGCCGACCTCGGCCGACTCGTCGTCGTTGACTCGTGCGTGGCCGCTGACGTGCCGGCAGCGGAAGGTCAGCGTCAGGAACTGGGCTCGGTCTCCGTTGACGAACTCCATCGGAGTACCCGCGTAGACCTCGGCCAGCTGTTCAACTTCGGCCACGATGCCGGTCTCCTCCAGGACCTCGCGCACGACGCCGACGGCGGGCTGCTCTCCCGGGTCGAGGATTCCGGTGATCAGGGTCCAGCGCCCGTTGTCCGCGCGGCGGCCCAGCAGCACCCGGTTTCGGTCATCCAGAACCACGGCCGTGACCCCGGGCAGCCAGAGCAGGTCGTGGCCAATCTTCTCGCGCAGCCGCAGGATGAAATCGGGAGTTGGCATCATCCAAGCCTACGTCGCTACGTCGGCGTCAGCAGCGCCACCCATGTTCCGGCGACCATGAACGGCCCGAACGGGATGTGGCTGCTCAGGGTGCCGCGCCGCAGCAGCACCAGCAGCAGTCCGTACGCACCGCCGAGCAGGAAGGAGGCGAACGTTCCCCACAGCAGGTATTCAAAGCCCAGATAGCCGAGGTACATTCCCAGTACACCGGCCAGTTTGACGTCGCCGAAGCCCATGCCCGCCGGATAGGCGAACCGGACCGTGAAGTAGAAGGCCCAGAGCAAGGCACCGCCGGCCAGCACGCGCCAGAAGACACCGCCGTCGTGGCCAGCAAGCGAGGCTGCGAGCAGGAGCACCGAGGAGACGGCGTAGGCCGGAAACACGATGCGGTTCGGCAACCGGTGCGTGCGCAGATCGATCCAGCTCAACCCGGTCCCCACGACCAGCAGATACCCGCCAGCCGCCAGCAGCATCCAGAATGCCAGCGTATGGTCGGGCCACAGCAGCACCAATTCCTCGACCATGGACCCAACCTACTGCACGCCGCGTCGGCTAGCGTGGCCCGGCGGCTACACTGTGGATATGAACGGCGGGAGCGTGCTGAAAACCGGTGACGCCGCCGGCAATGGGGAAATCTTCAGGTGCCTTTGCCGGTCCTCTCCGTGGAAGTGGAACTCGCTGCGGTTCGAACTGCGCGCCGTCACCCCCGGTGCGCCGGAGGGGGATCCGTCTGCCGGCGTGCTGCGTGCCTGGACCCGCCGCCCGGGCGCTCTCCGGGTCGAGTCGGCCGACGGTCAACTGCTGTACAGCACCACCGGCATCAACGACTCGCGCGACGGCTTCTACGTCAGTGCGACACGTAAGTCCTGGCTGCTGCCGCCACATCTGGTCACGCCCGTCTTCAATGGCATCGATCTGGTCCGCCGCCGGCCCGAGGCCGCTTACGGAGAACCAATCTTCGGCAACGGACGCTGGTCGGCAATGCTGGATCCGGTGGAGCTGGCCGGCAGCGCTCCGGTGGCTTATGAAGCTCCCTTCGCCAACCCGGTCGAGATCCACGAACTGAGCGAAACCGAACACGGGGGCCGCCATACGTTGGAGGCCGTCGTCTCGCCCAACCTCACGTATCGGCCGTACGACGCCGGTCATCCGCTGCTTCTGGAAGGCCGCACTCACGTGCGGATCGACTGGCGCACAGGCATTTGTGTTTCCGCTGTCGCCTTGGACGGGCCGCAGCAAGGACGCGGGCATTCGCTCACCATCCTGGGTGTGGATGAGTACATGCTTGATGACCTGTTCCTAGAGGTCAGCATGAACCTTACTGATGTACGCGAGCACATTCCTTGGCCCGTCCGACCGCATCCGGCCTGACTACTTGGCCTCTTGCCGGACCGGGCCCTGGCTTGGGGGGATGAGGCCAGGGCCCGGCCGCGTGAGCCCGGCCGGTCTGCGGCTGCCGCGCATGGCCTGCATGCGCCGCACGCATGGCCTGCATGCGCCGCACGCATGGCCTGCGTGCGCCGCGCCGCAGGCCTCAGGGTCACGCTTACAGAATCGCGGGGGGTCCTTGGGAAAACCCGGTGCTGTACATGTACCCCCGCAAATTGGGGGTGTGTACTCCCCCACTCGGGGCTGTCCCGCCGACACGATGCCAGCAGACGATGGTGGTGCACTCATTGGGGGGGTGCATCCAACGAGGGGGAATCGTGGAGCAATTGAGTGGACGGGCCATGCCCGTTTCGGTCCAAATGATCGGAAATTTGCGTATCTCGCGCGGAAATACTGTACTGACGGCTGAGAATCTCGGCGGACCAAAGCCACGCCAAGTACTGGAGATCCTGCTGTTGAACGTCGGCTCGCCAATGTCCAAAGACCGGCTGGTGGACATGTTGTGGGGCGGCCGGGCGCCAGGCGAAGCTTTGGCCACCTTGGAAAGCTACGTCAGCATTCTGCGCCGCAATTTGCAACCTGGCTGCGCCAAGTCCGGGCCGCTGCGCACCGCCAACGGCGGTTACATGATCGACCGGGAGCTGGTTGACGTGGATTTGTACCGGTTCCAACGACTGCTCCGGGCCGCCGAATTCGCCAATCCGGCCAATGCTTATCCGTTATTGACCGAGGCGCTCTCGCTGGCATCCGGTCCGCTGCTCGGTGATGAGCTGACTCCGGATTGGGCGGAGGAGGCGCGGGCCGACCACGCAGGGATGGTTCTGCACGCGCAACTGCTGGCGGCGGAGGCTGCGTTGGCTTTGCGGCGGCCGGATGAGTCGGTGCTTTGGGCGCAGCGTTGCGTTGCTGCCGCCCCGCTCAATGAAGCCGCCTGGGCAGCCCTCATCATCGGGTTGGAACAATGTGACCGCCATGCCGATGGGCTCCAGGCCTACGACCGGTGCCGGCGCCTGTTCAATGACGAACTTGGGTGTTCCCCGGGTCCTGCCTTGCAGGAAGTGTACGGCCGGCTGCTGTACGCCACGGCCGAGTCCGGCCTCTCCGAGGTACTGGCAGCGCTGCTGGTGCTCAACGAACGGCTGGCGCCGGCGGCCTCCCGCGCGAAGGTGGCGCATCGAATGGCTTCCGTTCCGGTCGAATCGCACTATGTAGCGGCCGGTGACATCGTCAAAACTTTCCTGACCAAGGCGCTCATGGCCGGCTGAGGCTCACGAGGCATGGCCTGTGAAAGTATGTACAACCTTTCACAGGCCATGCATACTCATAGTGGGGTCAAGTCCTTAGTGTCTTGAGTTGGGGAAAAATGAGCTCTTTGGGGATTGAGCGTAAACTCCGCGTTGCCGTGGTGGATGACCACACCACGTTCGCGGAGCTGTTGTCTGATGCACTGGGCAGGGAACCGGACCTGATCAATGTCGGCCACGCCGCCGGCGTCGACGAAGCCGTTGCCTTGTGCCGGCGGTCCAGGCCTGATGTCGTGATCATGGACTACCACCTGCCCGACGGCGACGGGCTGGACGCCGCCGAACGGATCCTGACGGCTGCCCCGGATACGCGCATCATCCTGCTGACCGGCAACCCGTCGCCCGATGTGCTCGCCCGCGCCGCTGGATCGGGCTTGTGCGGATTTCTGCCCAAAGACGGATCGCTATCCACCCTGTTGGAGACCATCAGGCATGCCACGAGCGGCAGCATGGTGGTCTACCCCGCGATCCTCAGCCAGAACCGCCACACAAGGGCTGCCAAAACACCGGGCGCCCCGGCATTAACCGAACGTGAGCGCCAGGTGCTGGCTCTCATGGCCGCCGGCTACGACGTTCGCACGAATTCGCGGACGCTGGGCATCTCCCAGCACACCTGCCGAGGCTATGTAAAGTCGATCCTGGCCAAGCTCGGCGCCCATTCGCAGCTTGAAGCCGTCGCCACGGCGCAGCGGCTGGAACTGCTGGGTGCCGGCCATGAGCGTTGACCTGACTAGCCGGATCCGGCGCAGGGTCCTCCCTGACTCCCGGACGGAAGGGAACGGAGGGAAAGGCTCGGAAATGCAGGCGGCCTTGCGGCGCTTCGCGCTCTCCGGGCTGGCCGCATTGATCATTGTCGCAGTTCCCGTGGTCGTGGTTGCCCGTTCCTTGGCGGTCGACCAAGCGCTGACAAACGTTGCCGAGCGAACCAAGCTGATAGTTGAGCATGAGTTTGCGCCGAAAATTACGGATGCGATACTGGCCGGCGATGCCGCTGCCGTGAGCGAGCTGGACAACGAAGTTGACCCGCTGGTCCGCGACGGCCACGTCGTCCGGGTGAAGATCTGGGATGCCAACGGGACTATTCTCTATTCGGATCTTGATTCGCTGGTGGGACAGCAGTTCGACTTTCCGGACCGCCTGGTGGCCCAGCTGCAGAGCGGCGCTCCAGTCTCAATGTTGGGTACCCCGGGCCGGGCGGACAACGTCTTTGAGTTGGACCACGGCGAATTCGTCGAAGTCTACGTCAAGGCGACGGGGGGCAACGGCAGCGAGTACATCTTCGAGTTGTACTACCCGCCGGATGAGATTAACCGCATGGAGGACGAGATGCTCGGCATCCTACCCGTCGTCCTGGTAGCGCTGGCGCTGCTGCAACTGCTCCAGCTGGCTCCGGCTATCCGCATGGCGCGCCGACTGCAAAAAGACGGTGAAGACCGCCGGCGCTTGCTCCAGCAATCGATCGCCGCCTCGGATCATGAACGCCAGAGGTTGGCCCGCGCCCTGCATGACGATGTCATCCAGGATCTGGCCGCGCTGGCCTACAGCTTGGAATCGCGCGAACAACAGCAGGCAAAGCCAGACCACGACTTCCAGACACTGGCGAAGAACATTGTTCAGGGCAGCATCCGCAGTTTGCGCCGGATCACCGTCGCACTGTACCCGCCCGACCTCTCGGCTGTGGGCCTGCCGGTGGCCCTCGATGGATTGGGCGACCTGGTTCGGAAGCGCGGATCGGACTGGCAGTTGGAGATAGATGCCTCCGCCCCGGCGGCCATCGCTCAACCTGCCCTGCTCTACCGCGTTGCCCGGGAGGCAGTCACCAACGCCGCCAAGCATGCTCACGCCAACTTGGTCCGGGTATCGCTGACGGACTGGGGCGACTCGGTGCTACTGGAAATTGTCGACGACGGAGACGGTTTCAGTCCGGCCGATGCGCAGCAGGACGGCCACCTCGGCCTCCGCATCCTGCGCGATACGGTGCACAATGCCGGTGGCACCTTGCTGATCGAATCCGCCCCCGGTGCCGGAACACGAGTCGCTGTGACCCTTCCATCCGCCGGCGCTGAATAGCCTCGTCAGGGCCGGTCCTCGCTGACCCCGTACCGGGTACTCACGGAAGCGGGCCACCGTCTGGCAGCCCGCTTCCTCGGGATGGACACAACGGATGCTTAGATCTCCGCGCCCTCCAACAACTCGGTCACCAGTGCTGCGATGGGCGAGCGCTCGGACCGCGTCAGCGTCACGTGGCCAAAGAGCGGATGTCCCTTGAGCGTTTCCACAACGGCCGCGATGCCGTCGTGCCGGCCCACCCGCAGGTTGTCCCGCTGCGCCACATCGTGGGTCAGGACGATCTTGGAGTTCTGGCCAATCCGGCTCATCACCGTGAGCAGGACGTTCTTCTCCAGGGACTGTGCTTCGTCCACGATCACGAAGGAGTCATGCAGCGAGCGGCCCCGGATGTGCGTCAGCGGCAGCACCTCCAGCATGCCGCGGTCCATGACTTCCTCGACCACCTCCGTGGAGACCAGCGCGCCGAGGGTGTCGAACACCGCCTGTGCCCACGGGTTCATCTTGTCCGATTCGGAACCCGGCAGGTACCCCAACTCCTGGCCGCCGACTGCGTACAGCGGCCGGAACACCACGACCTTCCGGTGCTCGCGCCGCTCCAGCACCGCTTCCAGTCCGGCGCAGAGCGCCAGGGCGGATTTTCCGGTTCCGGCCCGGCCGCCGAGTGAAACGATCCCGACCTCCGGGTCCATCAGCAGGTCGATCGCCAGCCGCTGCTCTGCGGAACGCCCGTGCAGGCCGAACACGTCACGGTCGCCCTTGACCAGCCGTACCTGCTTGTCCGCGCCAACGCGGCCGAGCGCCGATCCGCGGCTGGAGAGGAGCACCAGACCGGTGTTGGCGGGCATCTCCGCCGCCGCCGGAATGAAAACCGGCTCATGCCCGTACAGCGTGTTGACGTCGTCGTCGGCCACATCCAATTCGGCCACGCCGGTCCAGCCCGAATCCTTGACCAGTTCATTGCGATACTCATCGGCTTGGAGCCCCATGGCGGACGCCTTCACCCGCATCGGCAGGTCCTTGGACACCACCGTGACGTTGCGGCCCTCGTCGGCCAGGTTTTTGGCCACCGCCAGGATCCGGCTGTCATTGTCCCCGCCGCGGAATCCGGCCGGCAACACGTCGGGCGAGATGTGGTTCAGTTCCACTCGCAGCGTGCCGCCCTCCGAGCCAAGCGGGATGGCGTGGTTTAGGCCGCCGTGCTCAACCCGCAGGTCGTCCAGCAGCCGCAGTGCCTTGCGGGCAAAGTAGCCTAGCTCCGGATCGTGCCGCTTGCCTTCCAGCTCGGTGATCACCACCACCGGCAGGATCACTTCGTGCTCGGCGAACCGCAGCAGGGCCCGAGGATCGGAGAGCAGGACGGAGGTGTCCAGGACATACGATGCACGTGCTGTTTCCGGTTCCCCGGCGGAAACAGCTCGACCGGACGCGGTGGCAGCTGCGGGCTGCTCTCCGGGTCCGGTCGTGGCGGCGAGGCGCTGGTTCTTGGTGGCGGTCATGCTGGCTCCCGTCCGGAGCACGGCGGCTCCGACTTTTCTGAAGCGGGGCGCGGACGGTAAGGCCACCAGGCCGGAACCGGCCTCCCCCGATGCAGCTTTCGCTGTGCGCATCAAACTGGTGGCCTCCCGATCAACCTGCGGATTGCTGACTGATGGTTCCAAATTACGCTCATGTAATTCGCCGGCACAAGAGCCTGGGCAAAGGCGTTTCAGCGAATTTTGGATGAACCGCACGACGCCGATGCGCCACCTGCCCCGTCTGGTCCGCCTTAGGCGCCGAAGCGGCGCTGCCGGCTGGCGTAGTCGCGCAACGCCCGCAGAAAGTCGAGGCGCCGGAAGTCCGGCCACAGCGCCTCGCAAAAGTAATACTCGCTATAGGCGCTCTGCCACATCAGGAAGCCGGAGAGCCGCTGTTCGCCGGAGGTCCTGATGACCAAGTCCGGGTCTGGTTGGCCGCTGGTATAGAGGTACTGGGAAATATCGTCAACGGTCAGTGTCCCGGCGACCTCCGCCAGGCTCTTGCCATCGGATTCAGCGTGGCGCAACAGGCCTTTGACCGCGTCAACAATTTCACGGCGGCCGCCATAGCCCACCGCCACATTGACATGGACGCCCTCCACAGCAGCTGTCTGTTTCTCCAAACTGCGGAGTTTGGCGGCGAGGTCGGCCGGAAGCGTCTCCAGCGCACCGACGGGATGGACGCGAACGTTCTTCCCCTCGCCCAACCGATCCAAGGTGTTGCCGATCACGCCCAGCAACTCGCGCAATTCGTCTTCCGAGCGGCCCATATTGTCCGTGGACAGCATGTAGAGCGTCACCACTTTGATGCCCAGGTCTCCGCACCAGCCGAGGAATTCCAGGATCTTGTCCGCCCCGGCCTGATGCCCTTCCCTCGTTGGTGCCCCGGCCAGTCTGGCCCAACGCCGGTTGCCATCCACCACCACGCCAATGTGGCCCGGGATGCGGCCGGGGACCAGTGAACGTTGCAGGCGACGCTCATAAAGGCGGTAGAGGACGCCGGGAAGAGACACAGCACCTTGCCTTCCTGATCGCCCATTCACGACTTCGAATTCTATCCTCCCGATCGGCCGGTCCCGTACACACCTCTTATTACCAACGAGTAACAAACGGTGTGCTGCCGCTAGAATTATGCGCATGAGTGAACACCGTGCTGCGCCCGGGCCGTCAGGTAATCGGCGCGATAACAGCGGCTCGGCCCTGCGGATGGAGGCGACGGACGGACCGGTCGAACGGGCCGTGGAGCAGGTTGCCAACGCACTCAATATCAAACCGAAGTTCCGCGGCTGGCTGCATGCCGGCGCCACCCCCCTGGCCTTGGCTGCCGGGATCGTCCTCGTAGCGCTCGCGCCCACCGCCGCCGGAAAATGGGCTTGCGCGGTCTACGCAGTGACCGGGCTGTTGCTCTTCGGCGTCAGCGCCGTCTACCACCGCGGCAACTGGAGTCCGCAGGTCAAGTTGCTGCTCAGGCGCCTGGACCATACCAACATCATGCTGGTCATCGCCGGCACCTACACGCCGCTGGCCTGGGCACTGCTGGAACCGTCGAAGGCCACGCTGCTGCTCTGGCTGATCTGGGCCGGCGCCATCGCCGGCGTCGGTTTCCGAGTGCTCTGGCCGCACGCCCCGCGGTGGCTCTATGTCCCGATCTACTGCGCTCTGGGACTCGCCGCGTTGTTCTACTTGCCAGACTTCTTCGCTGCCAGTGTCCCTGCTGCGGTACTGATCTGCGCGGGCGGCGCTTTTTACATTGCCGGCGCAGTCGTTTACGCGATCAAGCGGCCCAACTTCTCGGCCACATGGTTCGGTTTCCACGAACTCTTCCATGCCTTCACCGTGGTGGCGTTCGTGTGCCACTACATCGCCATCATGATCGCGGTGCTTGGCTCCGCCGCCTGACACCCCCGCCGTCGACCGACGCCCCGCGCCGGGCTTTCGCGGGCGTTCCCCGCTTTAGTTTCCTGCCGCGCCGAGCTCTGTCAGCAGGGCAGCGGCCGTTGCCACCGGGCGGCGGCACACCATCCCGCGGCAGACAAAGGCCAGCGCCCCGTCCGCCGGGACCGGCTTGTCCGCCAGCAGCGGGGCCGCCTCATCCTGCTCTTGGTCCGCTGCGTGACGGGCGACGACGATGCCCGGGCTGCCGCTGGCGCGCGCCGCGGCAACCAGCGCCGCGGCTGCTGCAGGTTGTCCGGTGACCGCGAGTTCCACCGGTCCCGCCGCAAGTGCCTGCGCAGCGGCCAGGCCCCACCCGGCGGCCCGTGGCGCCCGGGCGGCGATCCGGCCCAGATACCCGAGCAACCGGCCCGCCAGTTCGCGGTGCCGCACGGAACCGCTGTAGGCGGCATAGGTGGCCAGCACCCCGGCGAACAAGCTGGTGCCGCTGGGCGTGGCGCTCTCCAGCGGGTCGGCCGGAGGAACAGCTCCGGCGGCAGCAGCCACCTGTGCGGCCGGGACCGCCTGGTCGCTGAGCGTTCCATCCCGCAGGAACACCGCCTCCGCCCGCAGGACCAGCCCTTCCGCGGCACGGTACCAGCGGCCTTCGCCAGAGGCTGCGTACAGCGAGAACAATCCCTCCGCACAGCCGGCGTAGTCCTCCAGCAACCCTTCGAAGTGCTGCGCTGCACCGTCGTGCGAAACCCGGGCCAGCCGGCCGCTGTCATCGAGATGCACGGACAGCAGGTACTCGGCAGCAGCTCCGGCCGCCGCGATGAGGTCGGGCCGGCCCAGCAGCTCTCCCGTTTCGGCCAGCCCGGCCACTGCCAGCCCGTTCCACCCGGCCACGACCTTTTCGTCCCGTGCCGGCTGCGCCCGCCGCTGCCGGGCCGCCAGCAGTGCCGGACGCAGCGCCTCCCAGCGTTGCCGTTCGTCGGGTTCCAACTGCCGCCCGGGATGCAGCGTCGACCGGGTGGCGGTGACGTTGCCCCGCTCTCCCACGCTCATCACGGACGCCACCCAGCCGCCGTCGTCGGTTCCGAGCACCTCGCACAGCTCCGCGGGAGACCACAAGTAGGTGGCACCTTCGTGGTGGACGCCATCGACGACGGTGTCGGCGTCCAGCGAAGAGGCGATGCCGCCGTGGGACAGCTGCAGCCGGTCCACCAACCACCCTGCGGTCCCTGCCGCGACCGAGCGTCCGAGATCCCGCTCCGCCTCCGCCGGCGACTGCACGGCCCATTGCGCGTAAACGCGCAGCAACTGGACGTTGTCGTAGAGCATTTTCTCGAAGTGTGGCACCGACCACCGGCGGTCCACCGTATAACGGGCAAAGCCGCCCTCAAGCTGGTCGTACAACGCGGACCCGGCCATGGCCAGCAGCGTGCGGGCGGACAGTCCGGCGGCAAGCTGCGCTGATTCGGACCGGGACGCGCCGGTATGCCGGAGCAGGAAGTGCAGCACGGCCGACGGCGGGAATTTGGGCGCGCCGCCAAAACCGCCGAAGACTGTGTCTTCTTGGCCCGACAACACCTCGACGGCTTCTTCGAGGACGGCTTGGTGGTCAGTTCCCCCGGCTTCGCCGGACGGTATCTGTACCGGCCCCCGCTCGGCGGCAGGGCCGCCCGCCGGCAGCGGTAGATCCCCGAGCGGCCCTAGGGAGAGGTCGCCGAGAAGCCCGCGGTTAGCTTCCCCGGTTTGTGCCAGCGCCTGCGCTACCGACGCCGCAGTGGTCTCGACGGCCCCGCGGCGCTGCTCCCAGGCCTCGTGCACCGCTTGCAGCACCTGACGGAACGAGGGCTGGCCCGGCAGCGGCCGCGGCGGGTAGTACGTGCCGGTGTAAAAGGCCCTGCCGTCGGGCAGCGCGAACACACTCATCGGCCAGCCGCCCTGTCCGGTCATGAGCTGAGTGGCGGACATGTAGATGCTGTCCACATCCGGACGTTCTTCCCGGTCCACCTTGATCGGGATGAAGTGTTCGTTCAAGTACTCCGCCGTGGCCTCGTCCTCGAAGGATTCCACTGCCATCACGTGACACCAATGGCACGCCGCATAGCCCACCGAAACAAAAACAGGCACGTCGCGCAGACGTGCCTGTTCGAAGGCCTGGTCGCTGAACGGCCACCAATCCACGGGGTTTCCGGCGTGCTGGCGCAGGTAGGCCGAGGCCTCGGAGTGCAGTCGGCCGGCCATGGTCAGTCGCCGCGGTCTGGGCGGCCCGAGCCGCCACCGGGTTCGTTCATTCCGCCGGTCGCCGGCGCCTCGCCCTCTACATGATGATCCGCTCCGCCGCCCGCAGGGCCTGCCTGACCGGATGATCCGGGACCGGTTTGCTGTGCGCCGGCGTTAACGTTCTCTTCCAGCTGCGAGCGGTAGCGGACCCGCCGGATGCGCCGGGTCATGTCCCAGACCAGAACGACCACCACGGCCGCCAGAGCAAAGGTGAAGAAGAAGCCCCACGGCCCGGGCGAAACCTGGTCCGCGTTGAGTCCGGGCCGGAGAGTGGGCTCGCCGGCACCGGCGGCGACGGCGGCAAGGATCTGGATCAGGGGCAAATTCAGTCTCTTTCTGGGTGCGTCCGGGACACAAGGCTCCGGCGCTGGTTGGCTGCAGGCTCTATCTTATGCCCGCGAAGAAATCCGTTTCGGGCACACTGGTCTCGACCCGTGCGTGGATCAGGGAGAAGTCCTCCCACGGCCAGACCGTCCGCTGCATCTCCTCGGAGACGGCGAAGAAGAATCCGGCGGGCTCCACCTGGGTCCGGTGCGAGAGCAGCGCACGGTCGCGGTGGCGGAAAAAGTCGCCGCAGTCGATCTGTGTGGTGGTGCGGTGGTTGGGCATCGGCGGCTGGTGGCCTTCGGCGTCGGCCTCCAGCCAGGCGGCGAGCCGCGCGGCGTAGGGCGACTGCAGCCCTGCTTCCTCCAAGGCATAGTGGAGTGCACGGAACCGCTCCGGGTTGAAAGCCCGGTCATAGTAGAGCTTCAGCGGCTCCCACGCGCTGCCCGCCTCCGGGTAGCGATCGGGGTCACCGGCCGCATGGTACGCCTCCACCGCCACCTTGTGCGCCATGATGTGGTCCGGGTGCGGGTAGCCGCCGTTCTCGTCGTAACTGATCACCACATGAGGCCGGAACTCACGCACGAGTTTGACCAGCGGGGCTGCGGCCCGCTCCAGCGGCAGCGTGGCGAAGCTACCGAACGGCAGCGGTGGCAGCGGGTCTCCCTCCGGCAGGCCGGAATCTGCGAACCCCAACCAGCGCTGTTGGATACCCAGCTCGGCCGCGGCCTGCGCCATCTCCCGCCGCCGGATCCCGGCAAGGTCCCGGTGCGCCTGGGGATCCGTGGCAGCCTCGGCATTAAGAATGTCTCCTCGTTCGCCGCCCGTGCAGGTAGCTACCATCACCTGGACGCCCTCGGCGGCATAACGCGCCATGGACGCCGCGCCCTTGCTGGATTCGTCATCGGGATGGGCATGTACCGCCAGCAGGCGCAGGCCGTCGCTCTGCGCTGGCTGGGCTGCATCGAAGCTCACGTGGCTACTCCTGGGAAATCTGGCGTGGGCGGGAGGATAAACTTGAGGGCGTGAGCACCGCAGGCCCCCGTACTCCTCAGACTTCCTCCAGCTTAACTGTTTCCAACCGTTACGGCACACCGCGGCGATCGCTGTCCCGCCGCGCCAAACTTGCGCTGGCTGGCGGCGCCCTCGGAGTCGCCGTTGTCGGCGCGGGCTTTTTCGCCCTGGGCCAAAACGGGCCACAGATTGACAGCAAGGACGTTGGCTTTGCCGTGGCCGACGCCGGACACATGACCGTGGATTTCCAGGTCACCAAGGATCCGGAGGCCACCGTCCAGTGCGCGGTCAAGGCCCTGAGCGACAACTACGCGGTCGTTGGCTGGAAGGTGGCCACGATCGGTCCCGCCGATCCATCCACTGCCGGAACCACGGCGCACCGCGTCCAGCTGAGAACTGAATCCCTGGCCGTCTCCGGCGGCGTGGACAGCTGCTGGGCCGCCGGCTCCAACAGCTGACGCAGCGATCCGCCCAACCGCGCCCATCCAGTCCATCTGCCCGGACCTGCGACGTCCCATGGAACGAGGGAAAACCCCCTTAACCACCTTGTTATTGGGAAAACCGGCGGCGGCTGACTACAATTGAGCAAATACATTCCGCCCCGCCTACTTGGTGAACTGGGAACATCCCAGAACGAAATGATTCACCAACATGGCGGGGTCTTTGCATCAAGTGGCCGCCGGCATGGCGGCCTTTTGTGCAAAGTGCCACCGTGCCGGGTCCGCGTCCAGCGGCTCCGGCAGCAACTAAGGAGAACTACGTGTCCACTTCCAGCGCACCTGTCGCCTGGCTCACTCAGGAAGCCTACGACCGCCTGAAGGCTGAACTGGATCACCTTTCGGGACCCGGCCGGGCAGAGATCGTCGACCGCATCGAACAGGCCCGCTCCGAGGGGGATCTCAAGGAGAACGGCGGCTACCACGCTGCCAAGGAAGAACAGGGGAAGGCCGAGGCCCGGATCCGCCAGCTCACCGACCTGCTGCGGAACGCCCACGTGGGCGAGGCACCGGCCGATGACGGAGTCGTGGAGCCGGGTATGGTCATCGAGGCAAAAGTCGCCGGCGACACCGAGCGCTTCCTGCTCGGCAGCCGCGAGGTTGCCGGTGAAACAGATCTGGACGTGTACAGCGAAAAGTCCCCGCTCGGCGCGGCCATCCACGGCAAGCGGGCCGGCGAGTCCGTCACCTACACCGCCCCGAACGGCAAAGAGATCTCGGTGGACATTATCTCGGCCACCCCTTACACCGGCTGATCAAGCGCTCTGACAGACGTCGAAGGCGGGTTCCTGCGGGAGCTCGCCTTTTGCGTCTGCACGGTCGATGGCCGGCAGCCTGCGGTGGGAGACGGAACGCTCAGCCGAGATGGGGTTTGCGGCGGCGCAGCAGCACGGCGGCGACCACTCCACCGGCTGCACCGAAAAGGTGCGCCTGCCAAGAAATGCCGGGCATCGCCGTCGGCAGGACGCCCCACAGCACCGAGCCGTAGAAAATGAAGATGACCACGGCCAACAGGATCTGCCGCCAGCTGCGGTTGTAGAAGCCGCGCACCAACAGGTAGGCCAACAGCCCGAAGACCAGACCCGAAGCGCCGATCGTCAGCCCTGCGCCCGTCAGCCAGACCCCTAGCCCGGAGGCCAGCCAGCTACAGGCGAGCACCACCAGGAACCGTCGGATCCCTTCCAGCAGTGTCAGGAACCCGAGCACCAGCAGCGGGAGCGTGTTGCTCAGCAGGTGGCTGGTATCGGCATGCAGCAGCGGGCCGAACAGCACACCGTCGAGCCCGTCCAGCCGCCGCGGGGCAATCCCCAGCAGCAGGCTGAAGTAGCCGCCGGCCACGAGGTTGATCAGGAAGGCCACCCAGAGCAGCAGCGCGAACGCCCCGGCTCCTGCCAAGGCCTGGGCGGGGCGCAGTGCACGGCTGCGGGCCACGGGTCAGTGGACGACGACGGGCTGGAAGCCCTGGGCGCGGAGGCTGCCGAGCACCAGTTCGCAGTGCTCGTGGCCCTTGGTCTCGATGTCGATGGTGATGGCAACGTCGCCCATGCTGATGGAGCCGCCGATCCTTGTATGGTCCACCCGGGTGACGTTAGCGTCCGATTCGGCGATGATCCGCGAAATCTGTGCCAGCGAGCCGGGACGGTCGTCGAGCATGATCCGGACGGACATGAAACGGCCTGAGGCATAGAGGCCTCGCTGGATGACCTTCAGCATCAGCATGGGATCGATATTTCCGCCGGAGAGGATGACCGCCGTGGTTCCCGGATTCGGGATGACGCCTTCCATCAGCGCGGCCACGCCGACGGCGCCGGCGGGTTCGACCACCAGCTTGGACCGCTCGATCAAGAAGATCAGTGCGCGTGCCAGAGCGTCTTCGCTGACGGTGACCACGTCGTCGACCAGTTCCCTGATGATCGAAAACGGCAGCTGCCCCGGACGGCCCACGGCGATACCGTCGGCCATGGTGGACACCTTCTGCAGCGGCACCAGCGCGTCCGCGGCCAGCGACGGCGGGTAGGCGGCCGCATTTTCCGCCTGCACACCAATGACTTTGATCTCGCGGCCCAACTCCTTGGCCCTTGCCTTGACGGCGGTAGCAACTCCGGCCAGCAGTCCGCCGCCGCCGACTCCCATGACGATGGTGTCGACGTTGGGGACCTGTTCCAGAATCTCCAGGCCGAGCGTGCCCTGGCCAGCGATAATGTCCGGGCTGTCGAACGGGTGGACGAACACCGCGCCGGTCTCCTCCGCGTAGCGTTCGGCTTCGGCGAGTGCTTCGTCCACGTTGTGGCCATGCAGGACCACTTCGGCGCCATGCCCTCGGGTGGCCGCCAGCTTGGGCAGGGCAACACCCTGCGGCATGAAGATGCGCGCCTTGATGCCCAGCCGGGCCGCAGCCACCGCCACGCCCTGGGCGTGGTTTCCCGCGGAGGCGGCCACGACGCCGCGTGCCTTCTCCTCGTCGCTCAGCCCCGCCATGCGCACATAGGCGCCGCGGACTTTGAAGGAACCGGCGCGCTGCAGGTTCTCACACTTGAAGAAGACATCGGACCCGACCATCCGGCCCAGTGCGCGGGATTGTTCGATCGGCGTCTTCGCGATGACCCCGTCAAGGATTTTCCGAGCTGCCTGGACGTCATCAAGTGTGACGGGTAGTTGGGTGGTGGCTGTCACTTGTCGGACTCTTTTCTGCGCAGCTGGACGCGGCGTCGGCGGACGGGTTCCTGTTCTGACGGCTCTGGCGGGTTGCCTGGACCGGACGAAGCCAACGCCGGTTCAGGTGCCATATAGGGCTCTTCCACTGGTGGAGGCGCACCCAGCGCCGGGTCTGTTTCCCATCCCCGGGCGGCAATGTACTTGACAACGGAATTAAGGATCGCGAGCAGAGGCACGGCAAACAGTGCGCCGGCGATTCCGGCGACCATTGAGCCGCCTGCAACGGCAAGCACGACTGCCAGCGGATGCAACGACACTGCTTTACCCATGATCAGCGGCTGCAGCACATGCCCCTCAAGCTGCTGCACGCCCAGCACAATGGCGAGCATGATCAGTGCATTGACCCAGCCGTTGGCCACCAGGGCCAGGAGAACGGCGACGAATCCGGTCACCAGGGCGCCGATGATCGGGATGAACGAACCGAGGAAAACCAGAACGCCGAGCGGAAGCGCCAGCGGTACACCGAGGATGGCCGCGCCGACACCGATACCGACCGCATCGACGAAGGCAACGAACATTTGCACCCGGATGTACTGCACCATGGAGGTCCAGCCCTTGCGGCCTGCACCGTTGCTCGCCGCCCGGGCCTTCTTCGGCAACAGGCCGACCATGAAACGCCAGATCCGGTCGCCGTCGTAAAGGAAGAAGATCAGCGCGAAGATGGTCAGCAGCAGACCGGTGAACAGGTGCCCGGCCGTGGACCCCACGCTGAGGGCACTGGAAAAGATCGCGCTGCTGTTGCTCTGCAGCTGCTGCAAGCCTTCGTTCAGGTAGGAGTTGAGTTGTTCGTTGGTCAGCTGGAGTGGCCCATCGGTCAGCCAGCCTTGGACCTGGCCGATTCCTTGAAGCACCTGGTCCCACAGCTCACTGAAGCCGATATAGAGCTGTCGGCCGACCAGGGAGAGAGCGCCGCCGATCAGCCCGAGGAAGCCGAGAATGGTAATGGCCACGGCCAGGCTCTTGGGCACCTTGGCCTTGCGCAGGAACCGGACCACGGGTGAAATCAGGGCAGCGATCAGGGCCGCGATCATCAGCGGGATGACCAGCAGCGAGACGAAGCTGAGCAGCCAGACCAACAGTCCGCCGACCACCAGGATCAGGCCAACCCGCCAGGCCCACGCCGCGCTGATCCGCAGCGCGTAGGGCACGTCCTCGCGAACGTGGTGCCGGCTGTCGGTGCCCGCCGAGCGTCCCGCCGGCAGGGGACGGATTTCGGGGAAGGACCGGTTCATAGACCTAATAGTTTCATATTGTCACTCAGACATGTGTTCAGTGAAGCCGCGCCGTAATCCCCCAGCTACCGCCGAACGAACCGCCGGGTTGCAGCCATGCCAGCCCGGTGCCCGAATTCAGGCTGTTCGCCGGCGCCGTCATGGGTTCCACCGCCACTGCGCACTCCCTGCCCGGATATCTGGACGTGACAAATACATGCACGTACTGGAATGCTTCCGCCTGCCACAGCCCGACCGTCGACCCGTTATCCGAAGTCAGAGTGCTCACCACCTGACCGTCCGGCCCGGCGGACAGCCCGGTGTAGGCGCGGTCCATCGCCAGGTCCGCGAGCCGGGCTCCTTGGCGGAGATCGGTATGCTCGTCGACCGGAACATCTTCCGTCGGAATCATGGTCTGCGGATCTGCGGGAAAGAACCTTGCGGCGGGCACGGTCAGCGTCAGCCGGTCGGCAGGTTCGTCACCCAATCGGAGGAACGGATGGGCTCCCAGCGCCACCGGCGCCGCCGCACTGGACCGGTTCAGCAGCTCCTGCCGCACGGCCAGATCGCCGGCTGGGTCCAAGGAGTACTCGGCACTATGGCTGAGCCGGAAGGGATACCCGTGCTGCGGGAAGATCTCGGCCCGCAGCACCAGCCTGGACTCGGTCCTTTCGACGAGCCGGTAGCCGGTATTGCGGAGCAGCCCGTGGGTGGCATGGCCGCGGGCCGGCTCCGTGATGTCCAATTGCTGGACCGCGCCGTCAAGCGTCCACCGGCCTTGGGCCACCCGATTGGGCCACGGCGCCAACAGGATGCCGCAGGCCGAGGGCGGGATCCGGTCGTCGTCGAAGGTCTCGGTCAGCTGCACGCCCTGCTTTTCGAAGAGGCGCAGGCCTCCTGCGAGTTCGGTAATCACGGCTCGCGCTCCGGCGCGCCGTAGTTCAAATTGTTCTCCGGTCGCTGCTTGGCTGCGCTCGCGCGTCATAGGTTCCACCGTACCGGGTGTCCCTTAAACAACCGACCCCGGCACTGGGCCGGGGTCGGTTGGGAGAAAACGGCGGGTCTATTCGTCGCCGCGAAGGATGGCCAGCAGGCGCAGGATCTCCACGTACAGCCAAATCAAGGTCACGGTCAGCCCGAAGGCCGCCGTCCAGGAGTACTTGCGCTCCACACCCTGCTTGACGCCTTGCTCGATCGAGGTGAAGTCAACGATCAGCGAGAAGGCGGCCAGGCCGATGGCGAACAGGCCGATGATGACACCCAGTGGGATGCCCATAAACTCGACCCCGCGCATGCCCCACTGGTTGTCCAACACGCCGAACCACATCAGGCCCAGGTTCACCAGCGAGAACAGCGCGTATCCGATCAGCGCGATCATGAAGAAGCGCATTGCCTTCGGGGTGGCGCGGACCTTGCCGCTCTTGAACAGGACCAAGGTGACGGCGAAGACGCACACGGTGCCAAGCACGGCCTGCGGGGCAACGCCCGGGTACATGCTGTCGATAAACATGGACAGCCCACCGACGAACAGGCCCTCGGCGGCGGCATAGGCCAAAATCAGGCCCTTGGACGGTTCCTTCTTAAAGGCATTGACCAGGCCGAGCACCAGGCCGGCGATCATGCCCGGGATCATCAGGATCGGGTACATCCAGCCGATGGCACCGCCGACGACCACCAGAGCCAGGCAAGCCAGCGTCTTCATGATGACGTCGTCGTACGTCATCCGGCCGGTCTGGGCCGGGCCAGCGGACGGCTGGTTGTACAGGTCCTGCAACTGCTGGCTGGTCAGCTGCGTCTGGCCGGCCAGCGCGGTCGAACCGGCCGCAGCAGATCCCGCGGGTGAACCGCGGAATGCCTTCGGGTTGTTGAAAACCGGATTTCCACCGATTGCCATCTTGTTGTCCTCCATCGTCAGGGGGCGAGCTATTGATTACACTACCAATCCCAACGAACGCCACGGCAGAAAATTCCATCACGTGCTGATGAACTCTTCGGCACGCGGCGATGCTGCCTTGCCGCTGTTGCCCTGCCGCTGCCTCGGGCGGGCTCGCCACGGGTAGACTGCTGCGGTGACTTCCCCCAGTCCTTCCAACAAGCCCCGCTCCTCCGCGCAGGACAAGCTGCCCCTGCGGATGCTCCATGACCGCATTCTGGTAGCCCCGGACCAGGACAGCAGCGAGCGCCGTTCATCCTCCGGAATTGTCATCCCGGCCACCGCAGTGATGGGCAAGCGACTGGCGTGGGCCGAGGTCGTTGCCGCCGGCCCACAGGTTCGCCAGGTAGCGGTGGGCGACCGGGTGCTCTTCGATCCGGAAGACCGTGCGGAAGTGGAGGTCAACTCTGCAGACTACATCCTGCTCCGCGAACGCGACATCCACGCCGTATCCCAGCCGGAGGAAGCGGACAGCAGTACTGGCCTCTACCTCTAGCCACCGGTCCGACGGGTGGCCTACCCGTCGGCCTGGCTCCCCTCCCTGTAGCCAGCCTGCTCCGTGGTGCCCGAACGTTTTACCTTTGCTTCACAACTGCTTCACAGTTGTTACCTGATCGCGACAGAACCACTCTCCCCACCACCTATGGCGCAGGTAACATAAACGACACGTCAGTGATTCTTGTCACAGACGCTGTCAGTGCCTGCCGGTGATCCGGCGGACCACCCCACACTGTGGAGGTTCATATTTTGATAGCGATGCCGAAGCTCATTCGGCCATTGGGGACGCTACTCGCCTTACTGGCGATCATCACGGGGATCATCTTGTCCGCTCCCCCCTCACTGGCTTCGACCACCTCACCAGAACCAACGCCTGGGGCAACGTCGTCGGCGCCTGCCGAACCCTTCCGCAACAGGATCAGCGGTGTCTTGCGAAACGCCGACGGTCCGGTCGCGGGAGTGCGGATCACGGCGACCGGGGAAGGGTTCAGCGGCGAGGCGACCACCGGAGAAAACGGAACCTGGTCCATTGGAGTTCCGGTCCAGGGAACCTACCAAGTCGAGGTGGACGTCTCCACCTTCCCGGAGGGCGTGAAGCTGGCCCCGGGAACGCCAAATCCGCGGGAAGTCACTTTCACCAACACGTCCAATGCCGCCGCCGTCTTTCCTCTTGGCGAAGGCATTGTGGTCCAGAGCGCCAGTTTCGGCGAGATTTTCGTTGAGCGGCTGATTGCAGGCTTGAGCTTTGGTCTGCTGCTGGCTTTGGCTTCGGTGGGTTTGTCGCTGATCTACGGCACCACCGGCCTGACCAACTTCGCCCATGGCGAGATGGTCACGGTCGGGGCGGTCCTGATGTTCGGTTTCTCTGTTGCTGGCCTTCCTATCTGGTTGGCGATGGTGTTGGGGGTCGCTCTGGGCGGTGCCTTCGGCTGGGTCCAGGACGCCTGGCTCTGGAAGCCGCTGCGGCGCCGCGGTACAGCGCTGATCCCCATGATGATCATCAGCATCGGGTTGGCGCTGGCTGCGCGCTATACGATCCTGTTCAATTTCGGTGGAGCCACGCAACAGCTGCCCGGGGCCAGCAGTCCCATCCTGGAGCTCGGCACCATCTCCATCAGCCGCAACACGCTGATCTCGCTAATTGTCAGCTTGGTGGTGATCGTCCTGATTGCCCTGCTGCTGCTCAAGACTCGTCTGGGCAAGGCTACCCGCGCTGTTGCTGACAATCCCGCGCTCGCGGCAGCCTCCGGCATCGATGTTGACCGAGTCATCAGGATTGTCTGGACCGTGGGCGGCGTGCTGGCTGCACTAGGCGGCATCCTTTGGGCCTACTACCGCCCTGGTGTCACCTTCAATATGGGCCAGCAAATCCTGCTGCTCGTCTTTGCCGGCGTCATTCTGGGCGGATTGGGCACCGTGTTCGGAGCTTTGGTTGGGTCGGTCCTGGTCGGACTGTTCGTCGAACTGTCGACGCTCTGGCTGGTAGCCGACCTAAAGTACGTTGGCGCTCTGCTGATCATGATCGTCGTCCTGCTGTTCCGGCCACAGGGCATCCTTGGCCGTCGAGAGCGCGTGGGTTAGGAGGCAACACCATGGATTTCCTCAATATATTGGCCAACGCACTCGGCGAGATCGTCAGCCCGACGACGGCAGCCTATGCCCTGGCTTCCCTTGGTCTGGCAGTCCACTTCGGCTTTACCGGGCTGCTGAACTTCGGACAAGCCGGCTTCATGGCTATCGGCGCCTACGGTTTCGCCATCCCCACCCTGTTGTGGGACGTCCCGTTCGTTGTCGGCGTCTTGATTGCGGTGGTCGGGTCAGTGATCTTTGCGCTGCTCTTGGGCATCCCTACGCTGCGGTTGCGTGCCGATTATCTCGCCATTGTCACGATTGCCGCCGCGGAGATCATCCGTTATGTGGTCACCACCAATGAACTCACCGACATCACCGGTTCTGCCAACGGCTTGGCCGCTTTTGAAGGCGGGTTCTACGCCATGAACCCGATCCCGCGGGGCACCTACAATTTCGGCCTGACCAGCATGAACGAACGGGACCTCTGGATCCGTTTGGTTGCCTGGACGCTGGTTGCCCTCTGCTGCCTGCTGGTGTTCCTGCTGATGCGTAGCCCCTTTGGCCGGATCCTAAAGGGCATCCGCGAAGACGAGAATGCAGTGCGTTCTTTGGGCAAGAATGTCTACTCTTACAAGATGCAGTCCCTGATTTTCGGCGGCCTGTTGGGCACCTTTGCAGGCATGATCTTCACGCTCCCCCGCGGAGCGGTCCAACCGGCCAACTATCAGACTGAGCTGACGTTCTTCCTCTGGACGTGCTTGCTGCTGGGCGGCATGGCCACTGTCCTCGGCCCGGTCGTCGGCGCCATGATCTTCTGGGTGGTGCTCTCGCTGACCCAGGGACTGCTCTACGGGGCCATCGAGGCGGGCTACATCACCTTCCTGACCACCACCCAGGCCGGTCAGTTGCGGTACATCTTGGTCGGCGTCGCTCTGATGCTGTTGATGATTTTCCGGCCCCAAGGCGTGCTGGGCAACAAGAAAGAGCTGGTATTCGCATGAGCGAACAAGACCGCATCCCGCCAGGCGGCGGCACCGCCGCCCCGGACCAGGCACCCGTGCCGAATGAGTACATGACCGACACGCGGCCCATCGCTGCCGGCGAACCGGGTCCCGGCTGCCGCAAGCGCGATCCCATCCTCGTGGCCAAGAACGTCACGCGCCAATTCGGCGGTGTCAACGCCGTGGACGTGGAGTATCTGGAGATCCCCCGGCACCAGATCACGGCGCTGATCGGGCCGAACGGAGCCGGCAAGACCACTCTGTTCAACCTGCTCACCGGATTCGACATCCCGCAGACCGGTGAGTGGTCCTTCGAAGGCCACTCACTGGCCGGAGTGCCATCCTTCAAAGTGGCCCGGATGGGCATGGTCCGCACGTTCCAGCTGACCAAAGTCATGGGCAAGCTGACCGTCGTCGAAAACATGCGCTTGGGGGCCACGGAGCAGTCCGGCGAGAACCTGTTCAAAGCCCTCTTCAAGAAAATCTGGGGGCCCAGGGAACGGGAAATTACGGAACAGGCAGAGGATCTGCTGGCGAAATTCAAGCTGGACACCAAACGAGACGACTACGCAGCCTCGCTCTCCGGCGGCCAGCGCAAACTGCTGGAAATGGCCCGGGCCCTGATGGTCCGGCCCAAGCTGGTCATGCTCGACGAGCCGATGGCCGGCGTGAACCCGGCCCTGACCCAGTCTCTGCTGGAGCACGTCAAGAACCTCAAGGCCGAAGGCATGACCGTGTTGTTCGTCGAACACGACATGCATATGGTCCGCCACATTGCGGACTGGGTAGTAGTGATGGCCGAAGGCAAAATCGTGGCAGAAGGCCCGCCCGGCGTCGTCATGAAGGACCCCGCCGTGATTGATGCCTATCTCGGTGCCCACCACGACGTCGACCTCGGCGACGCGGAAGGGGTCGAAGCGCTGGCGGAGGAACTCGCCCAGGATGCGGAGTCGGTCGTAGGCACGGATGACGAGGGAGTCCTCCGCAGCCACATCAGCGAGCACGATTCCAGCCGGGATGAGCCTCGTGAAGCGGATCAAGACCCGAACAGGAAGGACCAGGCATGAATGCGCACCGGGCGGATACAGGCCCAACCAACATGGCGGCGGGCGAAGCCGTGGTCGTCGTGCAGGACCTGGTGGCCGGTTATCTGCCCGGCGTCAACATCCTCAACGGCTGCAGCATCGAAGCCCGCCAAGGCGAATTGATCGGCATTATCGGGCCGAACGGCGCCGGAAAGTCAACGCTGCTCAAGGCCATGTTCGGCTTGGTCAAAGTGCATTCCGGCACGGTCGTGGTGCGCGGTCAGGACCTGACCGGGCTCAAAGCCAATAAGCTGGTCAGCCGCGGCATCGGGTTCGTTCCGCAGACCAACAACGTCTTTTCCACGTTGACCATCGAAGAGAACATGGAAATGGGCATGTTCCAGCGGCCCAAGGACTTCAAGGAGCGCTTCGACTTTGTCGCCGGCATCTTCCCCGATCTGGCCAAACGGCGCGCCCAGCGGGCCGGCTCGCTCTCCGGCGGCGAACGCCAGATGGTGGCCATGGGCCGGGCACTGATGATGAACCCGGCGGTGCTGCTCCTGGACGAGCCCTCGGCCGGCCTCTCCCCGGTGAAGCAGGACGAGACGTTCCTGCGGGTGCACGAGATCAACCGCGCCGGCGTCTCGGTCATCATGGTGGAACAGAACGCACGCCGCTGCCTGCAGATCTGCGACCGTGGCTACGTCCTGGACCAAGGCAAGGACGCCTACACCGGCACCGGCCGGGAACTGCTCAAGGATCCAAAGGTCATCCAGCTCTACCTGGGCACGCTGGCGGACACTGCCTGAAACAACGCCAACCCGCCACGACGACGGCGGCGCCTGCCCTTCCCGGCGGGCGCCGCCGTCGTTGGTTCCTTCGCGGGGTGGGCGCCGCCGTCGTTGGTTCCTCCCCCTGTGCCAGCGCGCTGCGTCGTTAGCCTCTGCGAGCCTCGGATGCTCCGGGCAGGGCGCCCCTACGTCCAGCACGGCAGAGGGCCCCAGCCGGTGGTGAACTGCTCCCCGGAAGTTGGACTGAGAAATTCAGTTCCGACTTCTGGGGAGCAGTTTTATGCATGCATGTAGTTCGTTGTCCGAGGATCAGCGC